>CAMNKQ010000090.1 GCA_946542465.1 uncultured Clostridia bacterium
GAGGCGTCCCCGAACAGGAGCTGCGCCACCGCCTTGCCGCCGCGGGCGCCGGGATACCAGGTCAACAGGATCGCGTCCGCTTTCTCCGCCGCCGCGCCCGGATCCACCGAGCTGCCCGCCATCAGCAGCACGACCGTCGGCTTTCCTACGGCCAGCACCGCGTCGAGCAGTTTCCGCTGGGGCGCGGGCAGGAGCAGATCCTCCTTGTCGCCCGAACCGCAGGCGTTGCCGTCGTCCGGCTCTTCCCCTTCCAGGCGCTCATCGTAGCCCAGGGCCAGGACAACCACGTCGCTGTTTTCCGCCACGGTCACGGCCTCGGCCAGGCGATCATCCTCCAGAGCCAAAGTCTCGACCCGATCTTTGAAGAGGTGGCAGCCCTCAGAATAGAGGACCCGCCCCTTTCCCTCCATACGGTCCTGGATCCCCTCCAGCACCGTCACATAGCGGGAAGAGGTGCCGTAGTAATTGCCGATCAGAGCGCCGCGGCTGTTGGCATTGGGGCCGATCACGCCGATGGTCCCCTCCGCTTTTAACGGAAGCAGCCCGTCGTTCTTCAGCAGCACGCAGGATTTGAGCGCGGCCTCCCGGGCCAGGGCCAGATGCGCCTCGCATTCCACGGCCGTATAGGGGATCGCGTCGTACTCGCTGCCCTCCCCCATGAGACCCAGCAGATAGCGGGTCGTAAAGAGGCGCACCGCCGATTCCGTGATCGTTGCCTCGTCCACCAGTTCCTCCTCGTAGGCGCTCAGCAGGCAGCGGTAGGAGCTGCCGCAGTTGAGGTCGCAGCCCATGTTCAGCGCCAGGGCCGCCGATTCCGCCGAGGTTTTGGTAACCATATGGCCGGTGTGGAAATCCCGGATCGCCCAGCAGTCGGAAACCACATGCCCCTCAAACTGCCACTTGCCCCGCAGCGTATCCACCAGCAGCGTCTTGCTGCCGCAGCAGGGCTCGCCGTTGGTGCGGTTGTAGGCGCCCATCACAGCCTCGACCTTTGCCTTCTTGACCAGATCCTCAAAGGCCGGAAGATAGGTCTCCTCCAGGTCCTTCGGGCTCGCGACAGCATTGAAGTGGTGGCGCAGCGCTTCCGGCCCGCTGTGCACGGCGAAGTGCTTGGCGCAGGCCGCGCTTTTGAGCGTCTCGCCCTCGCCCTGCAGGCCGCGGACATAGGCCTGCCCGAGACGGGAGGTCAGGCAGGGATCCTCCCCATAAGTCTCATGGCCGCGGCCCCAGCGGGGGTCACGGAAAATGTTGATGTTGGGCGACCAGAAGCTCAGCCCATGGTAGATGTCCCGGTCTCCTTTGGCCGAGAGCTGGTTGTACTTGGCGCGCCCTTCCGTCGCCGCGGCGTCACCCAGTTTCTCCACCAGTTCCTCGTCGAACATGGCCGCCAGGCCGATCGCCTGGGGAAAGCTGGTCGCCGTACCGCCCCGGGCCACGCCGTGCAGGGCCTCGTTCCACCAGTTGTAGGCGGGGATCCCCAGGCGCTCGATGGCCGGGGAATCGAAGCGCAGCTGGCTGATCTTCTCGCGCAGCGTCATCTGCGCCACCAAGGCGCGGGCTTTCGCTTGGGCTTCTTTTCGTTCCATACTGTGTTCCTCCGAAAAAAGGAAACCGAAGCGCATCGGTTTCCTTTTTGATTATTGATAGAAGTTTTCTTCCTCCGGCTCGACCCTGGCCGCGGGACCGCCGAAGCGGGCAAAGACCTTTACCTGGGCGCGCGCGGCGAAATAGGCCGGTGCGGAGACGGCAAAGAGGATATACGCCCAGCCGAGGTAGATGACCGCGATCTCCGGCAGAAACAAAAAACTCAGCACCGGGATTGCAAAGCCGATCCAGATCAGCAGCGTTCTCTTCGGCTCGACAAAGGCCAGGGAGAAGGCGTTTTTGACCGTGCCGGTAAAGCTGTTTTCGAAGCCCGCGTGCAGCGCAAAGGCCCAGGTCCAGAAGGCCAGTACCACCATGCTCACGATCACGGCGACAAGGAAGAACAGCGTGCGCATGGTCCCCTCCTGCGCGACGGCGAAATACCAGTCCCCCGCCGCAATCACGAGGCCCAGCAGGCCCAGCAAACCCAGCAGCAGCGCCTGGCCGAAGCCGCGCTTCATCCCGCCAAAGAAGGTCCGCGCCGTGGCGACTGGTTCGCCCCGTGCAATCTTGAGCAGGACGCAGCACAGCGCGCTCGTCGCCGGGCCGACCGTCACGACCGGCAGGGAGCAGACAAGCCACAGGATGTTCAGCAGCATCAGATCGCCAAGGACGCGAAGGAACGCGCCCAGCGAGGAGCGCAATTTGCTTCGGCGTTCCATTTATCCCTTGACGCCGCCCAGGGCCACACCGGCGATGATGTACTTGGAGAGGGCGAAGTACACAATGAACAGCGGCAGCACCGTGAGGGCCAGGCCCAGATAAATGGCGCCATACTCGCGCTTGTAGATATCGCCCTTCAGCATCGAGACCATGACCGGCATCGTCTTCACCTCATCCCGCGTCAGCAGGATGGAGGGCATGAAGAGGTTGTTCCAGGTATAGACAAAGGTGAAGATGCCCTGCGTCGCCATGGCTGGCTTCATGATGGGCATGGCGATGTGGTTGAAGGTGTGGAATTCCCGGGAACCGTCGATACGGGCCGAATCCAGCAGTTCCAGCGGGAGCGAGGCGAGCATGAACTGCCGGAAGAAGAAGACCGAGCTCGGCGCATAGATCGCGGGCAATATCAGGGCCAGCAGGTTGTTGGTCAGGTGGATGCGGTACATGAACTGATAAAAGCCGATGGCCGTGACCTGCGAGGGGATCATCATAACGCAGAGGATGAAGGTGAACATCGCCCCGCGCAGCTTCCAGCTGTAGGCCACGAGCGCGTAAGCCGTCAGCGTGGAGAAATAGACGGTCAGCGCGGTCGCCCCGACAGCGACGATGAGGGAGTTTAAAAAGCCGGTGGTGGGGTTAAAGGACTTGCCGGTAAACACTTTCCAGTTTTCCAGCAGATGGCTCGACGGGATCAGCGAGACCGCGTGCTGCTGGATCTCAAAGGTGCTGCGCGTGGAGTTGATGAACATGACGACAAAGGGGAAAATGCTCAGAACGGCGAGAATAATGCAGACGAAGTAGATGAAGAATTTTACGACAGGATTGCCGTCTCTTCTTTCCAGTTTAGACATGACGCTTCCCCCTTCTCACTTTCTGTCCCGCATCAGATAGAACACGATCGCCGAAAGGGCGGCAATGATCAGGAAGAGGATCATGCTGGCCGCCGCGCCGCGGGCATACATGTAGCTGTTCTGGAAGGACTGGTTGTAGATGAACATGGTCGCCGTCAGCGTGGAGTTGTTCGGGTTGCCGGCATTGAGCATCTTCGGAATGTCGTACATGCTCAGGCCGCCGATCAGGCTCGTGACCAGGGTGTAGGTCAGGATCGTGCGCAGGTTCGGCAGGGTGATGCGGAAGAAAATCTGCCGGTCGTTCGCGCCGTCGATCTCCGCTGCCTCGTAGATCTCCGGGTTAATGCCCAGAACGCCCGAGATCAGGACGATCATCGTATAGCCGTACCACATCCAAAACTGGATAAACGCGATGATCCAGCGGGTCGCCGTGGGGCTGTTCATAAAGTTGTAAGCGCCATCCCGCAGTCCGGCGCTCACCAGCAGGTCGTTCACGGGGCCCTTGGGATAGCCGAACAGCGCGTTGAACAGGACAGCCACGGAGGCCGCCGTGATGATGTTCGGCATATAGAAGACAACCTTGAAGAAGCCCTGGCCGCGGATCTTGTTGCGGCGGCTGGTGAACCAGGCCGTCAGGATCAGCGCCAGCGTGATCTGCGGGATGAAGTTCATCATCCAGAGCATAAAGGTGTTCTTGATGGAGAGGATAAAGGTCGGCGCTTTCAGAACAGCACGGAAATTCTTCCAGGGATCATCCTTCAGAATATGGAAGGTGATGTTGCCCAGGCCTTTGCTGTCGGTAAAGCCCAGCAAAACGGTATAGAGCGTCGGGTAGAGGTTGAAGACCAGGAAGGCGATAAAAAAGGGCAGGCTGAACAGATAGCCGTACTTGGCATAGCTGAAGCCGTGCTTTTTCTGCAGGGTATTGTTCATTGCGTCTCTTCACTCCTTCAGGGAATTGTTTCGAGAGCCGGTGAGTCCTGCGGACTCGTATCTGTGCCGGCGCGCCGACACAGATACGAGTCCACGACCCGCACGACAAGAGGGGAAGGATAGCAGAAGCTATCCTTCCCCCGCATCTGCTTTGTCAGAAACCTGTGTTTTTCTCGCTTCGATCAGAAGTCGACTTCAACGTCCAGGTTGTCGGCGACGTTCTGCTTGAAGGCAGCGATCGCCTCGTCGCGGCTCAAGTTGCCGGCGGTGTACTGACGGACGGCGTCACGCCAGTAGGTGTTGATGGTCTCGTCATACTGGGTCAGGTTGGAGCCGTTGGCATACTCGTTGGCGGGAACAAAAGCATCGAACATGTTCTGGCCGCCCAGGAAATCGAGCTCGCCGTTGGACTTGGCCATAACGGTGCCGGAAGCGACGGTGTCCTTCGTGCCCTGCTCACCGGACCAGGTGCCGTTGGCCCAGCCATACTGCAGGCCGTCCTCGGAGTCGTCGAGGGTGATCCACTTGATGATCTCGGCAACAGCCTCAGCGTTCGGGGTGTTCTTGTTGGCCAGCAGCCAGGTGCCGCCCCAGAAGAAGCCGACGTTGGAGGGGCAGACGGCCCAGTCGCCATAGGTGCCCTCGCCGGGGGCGGAGCCGCCGGAGTTACCGGCCATGACGTAGTTGATCAGCCAGGCGGGGCCATAGAAGCCGAACACGGGCTGGTCGCCGATACCGGCCATGTCAGCATACCAGGCTTCGGTCCAGTCCTGAGTATCGTTGTGGTAGCCGTTATCCTTCAGTTTCTTGGACAGATCGAGGAAGGCTTCACGCTTCGGGTCGATGTTCAGCTTGCCGTCGACAATCCAGCCGGTGTCGGAGCTGTTCTCGATGGCGTGCCAGATGTCGCCGTCGCCGGAGACGATGGCATAGCCCTTCTCCTTCAGAGCGGCAGCAGCCTCAAAGAACTTGTCCCAGCTCTGGGTGCCGGCGCCGATGGCCTCGCCGACAACGGCGGGATCGTCAGAGCCAAACACGTCCTGAGCGATGGAGCGGCGATAGATGAACGCGCCGCCGGTGGCCTGGTAGCCGAGGCCGACGACCTTGCCGTCGGAGGGACGGGTGCCAATCTCGACGGAGTAGGGAGCGATCTCGGAAGCAGCGATGGCCGCATCGACGTCGATGCCCAGATCCTCGTAGGCAGCGGCGAAGTCAGCCATGTCGCCCTGGGCATACTTCAGGATGAAAGCAGCCTCAGCGCAGTAAATGTCGGGGGCGTCAGCGCCGCCGGAAGCCAGAGCCTGGTCCAGCGCGGGCTGGTACAGACCGTCGGTGGTGGCGATGATGGTGGTGTTGATCTCGTACTTGTCAGCGAACTCGGGGTGCAGCTCAACGAAGCGGTTGATCATGTTGGGGACCTCATCCGTGAAAGACATCACGTTGATGGTGGTCTTGCCGTCGGCAAACGCCACGGGAGCGCCAAGCGCAACGACCATGACAAGCGCCAGAACGATTGCGAGCAGTTTTTTCATGTTTGTTCCTCCTTATCGTTTTTGTGATTATATTTTGCAGGGTGTCCTGCGAATCACCGTATTGTGGTATGGCCGCTTATGAAAGCTGTGCCACCGACTCGCCCTCCAGGAGTTTGCCCGGGACGACGATGTGCTCGGGCGGCG
>CAMNKQ010000091.1 GCA_946542465.1 uncultured Clostridia bacterium
ATTATACCACAGCGGGGAGCGCCCCGCAAGCGGGCTTAAGAAAACGTAAGAATTTTACAAGCCGCTTTCCTCGCGGATGGCGCGCGGGAAGGCGATCTCCGCCTCCGAAAAGCGCTCTTTGCTTGCCCGGCCTGGGAAAAGGCAGAAAACAGCGCCGTCCCCACCAGGCCGACGGCCTGGACCAGCAGATAGCGTATCGTCATGGCAGTACCTTCAGCGGGACCCAGTTGAGGTAGTCGCCCGACACCAGATGGTACTGCACGCCGTTTTTCTCGCCCTCGATGCTGTCATGAAAACGGCTCTCCCCGTGGCAGTGGGCGTAGATCAGCTGCTCCGCGCCGTATTCCTCGGCCATGGCGGTAAAGCCGCTCTCCTCCTCCAGGATGCTGGTGGGCGGATAGTGAAGGAAGACGATGAACCTGCGATAGCCCTCCGCCCTGGCCGCCTCGAAGGAGCAGCGAAGCCGCTGCAGCTCCCGGTCCACCAGTTTTTTGGCGTGCGCCTCCGCCTTCTCGTCCCAGCCGAGGATGCGGCCGCGCCGGTCCAGGTAAAAGGGGCCTTCGAAGGTATAGCCCTTGGTGCCCACCAGGGCATAGTCCCGGTAGGGGAAAAAGTTGTTCTGGAGAAAATGGAGCTTCCCGGCAAAGCGGGCGTTGAGCTGCTCGGTCTTGTTGGCGTCCCAGAACATGTCGTGGTTGCCGCGCAAAAGGATCTTCCGTCCGGGCAGCGCCATGAGATAGCGGAAGTCCTCTTCGCATTCGGCGAGATTGCGTCCCCAGCTGTGGTCCCCCGCCAGCACCAGGCTGTCCTCCTCACCGAGCAGGGCGGCGCAGTTTTTTTGAAAGCGCGCCTCGTGATCCCTCCAGACCCGCTCTTTCCTCTGAGACTGCGCCTTCAGCGGCGACTGGAAATGCAGATGCAGATCCCCGATCGTGTAAAGGGCCATACGCCGCCTCCTCTCCCATGGTTTCGCTTTCGTATTGTATCATGGATCCCGCACAGCGCGCAAGGCGGACAATCCGTCGACAGGCTGAAAACTCCTTGACTTCTTTTCTGAAGTATAGTACATTTAACGTCACGTGAGCAAAGAAAAAGAAGGTCAATTTGTATGAGAAACAGTACTTTTTGCAGGATCCTGAGCCTGCTGATGGTCGCCGCGCTGGCCGTCAGCCTGTGCGCCTGCGGCAGCCGGGGGGACTTCCTCGCGCCGCTGCATACCGAGGCCGCGGCCACCGGCGCCGCCACCCCGGAGCCGGTGACGATGCAGGAATCCATCCCCGCCACCATCGTGACGCCGGTGCCGACGCCGGAACCCACGCCGGAACCCACACCGGAGCCCACGCCCATCAACGGCGAGCTTCTCACCGATGAGGACGGCGACGGCATTATCAACTATAAGTTCCATTACAAAGGCGCCACGGTCTACGCCATGATCGTTCTCGACCCGAGCCGTGTGTTTATCGGCACGGCCGTGCCCACGCCCGAGGCCTGGGGCAACGGGCTGACGCTGGATGTCCTGGCCCAGCAGTACGATGCGGTGGCCGGCATCAACGCGGGCGGCTTTTTGGATGAGGGCGGCGGCGGCAACGGCTGGCCCCCCAGCGGCATCACCTTCAGCCGCGGCGTGAACTTCGCCACGGAGATGAACGGGCCCATTGCGGGGCTTGACAGCAGCGACCACCTGTGGGCCGGTTTTTACAGCAACGAGGACTGCCAGTCGATCGGCATCCGCGACGCGGTCTGCTTCGGCCCGTCGCTGATCGAAAACGGCGTCACCATCGATCCGGCTGCGCTCGAGAGCGGCATCGGCGCCAGAACCGCCATCGGGCAGCGGGAGGACGGCTCTATCGTCATGGTCGTGATCGACGGCCGGCAGGGTTACAGCATCGGCGTGACCTTTGAGGACTGCGTCCGCATCATGGCGGATAAATTCGGCTGCATCAACGCCGCCAATATGGACGGCGGCAACTCCAGCTGCATGTATTTTGCCGGCGCGGCGGTGAACCGTTCTGCCAACCAGGCCGGCGGCACCCGCAATCTGCCCGACGCCTGGCTCGTCAGCGCGCTGCCGGACTCCTATGTGAAGCCGGAGTCCGTTCCGGACTCGATCGTGCTGCCCTTGAACCCGCTGGGAGAGAACAAGGTCTACGCCTCTCCCTGTGACGCGGAGACCAGCGGGCGGCTGTTTGACTTCGCCAACGCCTTCGTTGGAGCGTATTACGGCTATTTCGGCACCAAGAACGGCGACTATTATTATCCGACGGTCCTGCAATATGTGGCCCAGGACTGTGAACTGCGCCAGCGGATCGACCTGGCGCTGATGGATCGGCTCTGGGTCAACACCTGGAGCACGGAGGTCAGCAACCTGGTGCTGGACGGCGCCTATGCAAACGGTGACGGCAGCTACGACATCATCGTCACCTCGGATATCCATGAGCATGCCGATTACTGGAACTACGACGCGCTCGGCACCACGCTGCGCATCACCGTCGTGGAAGCGCCCGGCACAGCCTACGGCTATCTGGCGACGGCGACCTTCTGATAATGACATAAGAATGCCCGGACTATCCAAACGGTAGCCCGGGCATTTTTCGTGAGCGCCATTGGCTCAGACCTTTCGGATCGGGTGGCGGATCAGGGTTTTCCGCTTCTCTGGCAGGTAAAAGTCTTTGTATTCCTTCTTGAAATCAAAAGCCATGGTCTTGTTCTCCCTTTACCAGATCCCGGGGATGACTTTGTATTTCACCCGTTTTTTGTAGTCGGCATAGCCCGCCAGGCCCTGCTCCAGCACCGCCTCCTCGTTGCGGATGCGCTTGGCGAGGATCGGCAGATACAGCAGCATGACGGCAAAGGAGAGGGGCGAGCCCAGCACCAGCGGCATGGCGAGAAAGAGCAGGATCGTGGCCGCGTACATCGGGTGGCGGACGATGCCGTAGAGCCCGGTGTCGATCACCGTCTGCCCCTCCTGCACCTCGATCGTCCGGGAAAGATAGGCGTTCTCCCGCAGCACCTCGGCATAGAGGAGATAGCCCAGCAGGAACAGCACGGCCGCCGCCCAGACGAGCCAGCGCGGCTGCCGGAGCCAGCCGAAGCGGAAGTTCAGCCCGGCGAGAACGAAGGCCGCGAGGAACATCAGACCGCTGAAGGCGATCACCTGCTTCTGCTCGGTCTGCTCCTCTTTCGCGCTGAGGCGTTTGCGCAGCAGCTGCGGGCTTCTGACCATCATCACCAGCCCGGCCAGGAACATCGGCACGAACAAAATGCCGATCAGCAGCCAGGCCTGCCAGTAGGCAAAGCTCCCCGCCGGGAGGAAGAGCAGCAGGCCCGTGAGCAGCAGCCCGCTGACAAATTTGAGCATCGCACTCCCGAAGAGCTTTTTATCCATATCATGTCCTCCTATCCGCGGCAGAAGGCCGCCACCCGGGCGAGAAAGTCCGACGCCTCCTCGTAGAGCCCGTGGCTCAGCCCCTCGTAGAGAAACAGCTCCGCCCCCGGGATCTGCGCGGCGATCTCCCGGGAGGCCGCCCCGGTGACGATCCGGTCTTCCGTCCCGCCGATCACCAGCGTGGGACAGGCGATGCGGCCCAGCTGGGCATAGGCGTCGTGCGTGACGCAGGATTCCGCCTGGGTCAAAAAGCGTGCAAAGCTTTTGGGCTTACCGAGACTGCCCAGAAAGGCATATTCCCGCCGTAGCTGTCTCAGGCGCGTTTCGGAGTAGGAGCGCTCCGCCGTGTCCAGCAGGATGCCCCGGTAGTCTCCGCGCCGGGCCATCTCCGACCAGCGGGCGATCACCTCCCGCGCGGTGTCGTTGGGGCGGCTCAGCGTCACGGTCAGCACCAGTTTTCCCACCCGCGCCGGGTGGTCGATGGCCAGCCACTGGGCGATCATCCCGCCCTGGGAGACGCCCACGACCGCCGCGCTTTTGAGGCCCAGCACCGCCATCGCTTCGTTCAGGTCCTCCGCCATCTCCCGGGTCGTGAAGTGGACCGGCAAATTCCGCCGCCGGCTGAACACATAGACGGTGAAATCCTTTGCCAGCTTCCGATAGAGCAGCGCAAAGGGCAGGGCCATGCCGCGGACGGTTTTCAGCCCGTCTCCCACGCCGGGGAGCATCAGGAGAGGCTTGCCGCCGCGGCCAAAACGGATATAGTCCATCTCGCCCGCGGCCAGATGCAGACAGGCGTTTTTTGCACGGAGCATGGAGGCCACCTCTTTCCGTATCGCTTCTGTCCCCATGATAACACAGCGCTGCGGCCTGTACAAGGGATAGAATGCGGACGCAGGCATTCCTTTTTTCACTCAGCTATGGTATACTAATTTTGAGGGGGCGCACCATGAGATTTCAGCATACAAAACGGCCCGGTTTTCTGCTGGGCTTTATCGACTTTTTCACGGCGGGGCTGTTCTTTCTCGTCTACATGCGGCACGGTCTGCAGGATGAACTGGATGAAATCCTGGGCCATCGCACCCAGCGCTACGGCGTGGCCTATCTGCTGGGCATCCCGACGCTGTTTCTCTACACCCTGGTCTGGATGGCGCGGATCGCCGAGGAGCTGAGGGCAAAGGCGCAGGAGCTGGGGATCGAGGGGAAGCTCACCTCCTACCGGCACATGTTCGACTGGAACGTGTTCGGCCTGTTCCTGATGGGCCCGGCTGTGGCCACCCATCGCTTCTTCGATACGCTCAACAAGGTCGAGCGGGAATTGAACCGACGAAACGGAGGCTGAGGCGGCATGAATTACAAGGTGATCGATAAGGAGAGCTACTACCGCAAAGGGGTCTTCCGCCATTTTTCGGAGGACTGCAAGTGCTCCACCTCCATGACGGCCCGGATCGACGTGACGGAGTTGGCGGACTGGTCCCGGCGGACGGGCACAAAGTTCTATCTCAATTTTCTCTATCTGCTCTCCAAGGTGCTCAACTCCCGGGAGGATTACCGGATGGGCTACCTCTGGCAGACGGAGGAGCTGATCTGCTACGATGTGATCCACCCGACCCAGTATGTCTTCCATGAGGACACGGAGACCTGCACACCCGTCTACACGGAGTACGACCCAGACTATGAGCGCTTTTACGCCGGGGCCCTGCGGGATCTGGAGCGGGCCAAGCAGACCCGGGACTACGCCCTGGACGCGGCCCATCACCCCAACTGGTTCGACGCCTCCTATATCTCCTGGCTGTCCTACGATTCCCTGAATGTGGAGCTGCCGGACGGCTATCTGTATTTTGCGCCCATCGTCAACTGGGGGCGATACCGGGAGGAAAACGGCCGTCTCCTGATGCCGGTGAGCGTCCGGCTGAACCACGCGATCGCGGACGGCTATCTGCTGGCCAAAGTCTTCCTCCTGCTGCAGGAGGAGATCGAGAGCTTTACCGGGATAAGAAAAAATCAACAGGGAGAGTAAAATGAGCGCGTTGCAAAATAGCGCCCTTTCGATTATGATTCGAACCCTGTCCAAAAGAAGAAACCCAGAATCACGCTATGGCTATCCTGGGTTTCTTGAAGAATCACGCTGATTGTGATACCAAATGCACCCCATGCGTCACGCGGGGTGCATTTTCAGTGGGTGGGGTGTAGCTCGACAAACTGGGATTTGTTATTCTTCCCAAAACTCATAACCAAGAGAATCAATGCAGCTTGGAATAT
>CAMNKQ010000092.1 GCA_946542465.1 uncultured Clostridia bacterium
TTTTGGTAAAATCTTAAAGATTTTAAACTTTGTTGACAGATGAAAAGGGGAAAGATATAATAGCTGTGTACATTATGTAACCTTGTCGAAAGGCGGGATATGTTTATGAAAAAGATTCTTGCGGCGCTGCTTTTGGCGGCCCTGGCGCTGACCCTCTGCGCCTGCGGCCTGATCGCGCAGCCGGAGTACACGCCCATCCCCTCGCCGACGCCCGCGCCGGCGGATGTGGATCTGTTCCGGGTGGACAGGGTCGAGGGCGAGGCGGAAACAGCCGCGGAGGCCCCGGCCGAAACCGGGACCGAAACCGGGACGGAAGAGCCGGCCGAGACGGAAGCGGAAGAGCCGAGCCCTGCGCCCGAGGCCATCGAAGTGCCCGAGACGGTCGATCCCCTCACTCTGGGCGCGGATACGAACGTGCGGGAGGAAGAACTGGTGCGCGTGCTCAGCTATATGCCCGACCTGAAGGTGGATCTGAAATACGCCACCACCGACAACTATACCGGCGAGGTGGTCTATGCCTTTGACGAGCCCTATCTGCGCTACGGCACGGTGAAAAAGCTGGCCGCGGCCCAGTCGGTACTCAAGGAGCAGGGCTATGAGCTGGTGCTCTGGGACGCGTTCCGCCCCGGCGAGGCGCAGAAGCTCCTCTTTGACGCCTTCCCCAACGCCAAATACGTGGCCAATCCCTATGGCGGCGGCCATTCCTCCCACACCAGCGGCGGCACGGTGGACGTGGCGCTGATGAAGGACGGCGCCCTGGTGGCCCTGCCCTCCGGCTTTGACGAGTTCTCCGCCCTGGGCGACCGGAACTACAACGAGGTCTCCGCCGAGGCCGCGGCCAACGCCAAGACGCTCGAGACGGTCATGACGGCCTGCGGTTTCACCGGTTACTTTGGCGAGTGGTGGCACTATACCGACAACACCGGCTACAACTACGACGACGTGGAATTTGCCAAGCTCCCGGAGCACGCCTCGGGCGGCTGTGAGTCGGTCTGCAACGAGTACATCAACATCCGCCGTATGCCGAACGTCTCCTCCGAGGCCATCGGCCGCGTGCCCAACGGCGAGCAGATGACCGTGCTGGGCTACTACAGCTATTTCACCCACATCCAGTACGGCGACGTGGTCGGCTATGTGAACTCCGACTACACCAAGCCCGCGAACTGAACGAAACATAAAAGAGGATCCCGGGGCCTTTTTGGTCCCGGGATTTTGTCATTTTTCTTCTCTAATGTACAGAATCGCGCCCCTGTCCTTGACGAAGCGGGACAAATGGGGTAAACTAACATTCCGCGTGAAATCATGAATACCATCAGGAGGGAAAACATGCTCGAACTGAGAGATGTTTCCTTTGACGTACAGGACGACAAGGGAGAAAAAGAGATCATCAAGCACCTGGATCTGCAGGTGGAGGACGGCAAGTTCGTCGTGGTCACCGGCCCCAACGGCGGCGGCAAATCCACCATGGCCAAGCTGATCGCGGGCATCGAGAGCCCCAGCAGCGGCAGCATCCTCTTTAACGGCGAGGATATCACCGACAAATCCATCACCGAGCGCGCCCGACTCGGCATCAGCTTCGCCTTCCAGCAGCCGGTGCGCTTCAAGGGCATCACAGTGCTGGATCTGCTGCGCATCGCGGCGCAGAAGCGCCTGAGCGTGGCCGAGGCCTGCGCCTACCTCTCCGAGGTGGGACTCTGCGCCCGGGACTACGTGAACCGGGAAGTGAACGCCTCCCTCTCCGGGGGCGAGCTCAAGCGCATCGAGATCGCCACGGTCCTGGCCCGCGGCACCAAGCTCGCCATTTTTGACGAGCCGGAGGCCGGCATCGACCTCTGGAGCTTCCAGAGCCTGATCCAGGTCTTTGAGCGCATGCGCGCCGCCACCCACGGCTCCATCCTCATCATCTCCCACCAGGAGCGCATCCTCCAGATCGCCGATGAGATCATCGTCCTGGCGGACGGCCGGGTCACCAAGCACGGCCCCCGGGAGGAGATCCTGCCCGGGCTGCTGGGCACGGCCAACGCGGCCAACGCCTGCACCATGCTGGATAAGGAGGGCTGAGCCATGCAGATGAAACCCATCGACGCCATTCAGAAGCGTCTTTTGGAGGAGATCGCCGATCTCCACAGCGTCCCCAGCGGCGCCTACAACATCCGCGCCAACAGCGAATTGGCCGGGCGCAACACCACCGCCAACATCGACATCGTCTCCAAGACCGACAAGCCCGGCATCGACATCCACATCAAGCCCGGCACGAAGAACGAGAGCGTCCACATCCCCGTGGTGCTCTCCGCCAGCGGCCTGAAGGAGACGGTCTACAACGACTTCTTTGTGGGTGAGGACTGCGACGTGGTCATCGTGGCCGGCTGCGGCATCTCCAACTGCGGCTCCCAGGATTCGGAGCACGACGGTGTCCATCGCTTCTTCGTGGGCAAAAACAGCAAGGTCAAGTATGTGGAAAAGCACTACGGCGAGGGCGACGGCAGCGGCAAGCGCATCCTGAACCCGGTGACCGAGGTGTACATGGACGAGGACAGCTCTGTGGAGATGGAGATGGTCCAGATCAAGGGTGTGAGCTCCACCGTGCGCACCACGAAGGCCGAGCTGAAGGCCGGGGCCTCCCTGGTGGTGCGCGAGCGCCTGATGACCCACGGCGACCAGGTGGCCAAGAGCCAGTATGAGACCTGCCTCAACGGGGAGAACTCCTCGGCCGACGTGGTCTCCCGCAGCGTGGCGCGGGAGAAGTCCTATCAGGAGTTCAACTCCCGCATCACCGGCAACGCCGCCTGCAAGGGCCATACCGAGTGCGATGCCATCATCATGGACGAGGCCCGCGTCCTGGCCATCCCCCAGCTGGAGGCCAACAACATCGACGCCGCCCTGGTGCACGAGGCGGCCATCGGCAAGATCGCCGGCGAGCAGATCATCAAGCTCATGACCCTGGGCCTGGATCAGGAGCAGGCCGAGGAACAGATCATCAACGGCTTTTTGAAGTAAAGGGAAACGTGATAAGAAAAGGACACGGCGCCTTGTCGGCTCTGACAAGGCGCCGTGTCCTTTGTACAACAGCGAATCAGCCCCAGTCCGCAAAGTGGATCTCCACGTCCTCCGGGATCCGATAGAAGTCCCGGAAAAAGCCCACATAGGGACCGTCCTGCGCGGGGGTGGGAGAGGAGAGATACTGCTTAGCGTGGGGATAGGGGGCGAGTTCAAGCCGCTGCAGCTGCCCGCTGCGGGCCAGGGCATACTGTGCCTGGCGAACCTGTTCGGCTTTCCCAATATCCCGGTAGACAAGCCCGAGCCGCAAAAACGCGAAGGCCAGCAGGAGAGAGAGCAATCCAACGCCGAGCCGCCGCAGCCATGGCCGGCGGAGAGACGTCCAGACGGCATCGAAGAGGGCGGCGCAGAAAAGGGAGAGAAAAACGAAGCTGGCAAAGAAGCTCCGCCCGCCCAGCCCGGTGACGGCGGCCATCGGCGCGACGATGGCCGGCGCGGAAAACCAGCAGAAAAGGAGAAGCTTGCGCCGGAAGCGCTCACCCGGAAAGAGACGAAATACCTGCCCGGCGACGAAGAAAAAGAAGAGCCAGAACAGGCAGGCCGTGAGCGGACGGCTGCGATTGAAAAAGAAATTATAAAGCTCCGCCCAGTCGCTCTGCAGGCGGGAATGGAGAAAGAACAGGACAAAAGCCGCATCGGCCAGAAGAAAGGCCCAGGGAATGGGGCGGCGGCCAACGCTCAGCCAGGCGAGAAAAACGAGCAGCATGCAGCAGAAAAAGAAATTGCAGCGCCAGAGTCCCGCCGGGAAAGAGAGAAGAAAGAAGCGCAGGATCTGCCCGGCGACGGCGAAGAGCCCTGCGTCGGGATCGAAGGTGAAGGCGCGCAGTCCTTCCAGCGCTGTGCCCTGGGAGAAGAGGGCGCCGTACATCCGGCTGCTGAACATGAGAAGACAGCCCAGCAGGTTTCCCGCAAACAGACAGAGAAGGCGGGTATCCGGGAGGCGTCTGCCCCGCACGGCGGCCGCGCAGACAAGAAGCAGGCTGAGGAGCGTCAGATACAGTGTGAGGTTTTCCAGAAACAGTTGGATAACAAGACCGAAGAAAAAATACAGCAGCGCGCGCAGAATGCGGGCTGTGGGCTTTGGCGCCTGCTCTGTGTTGAGCACAAGGAGCAAATAGACCAGCAGCAGAAGGCCGGAGATCGTGTAATTGGAAAAACCGGCGACCCAGCTGCAGGTCTCCTGCCAGATTACCCGGGGCAGCAGCAGGTATTCCATGCTGAAAAACCAGAAGAGAAGCGGCTTCCTCCGCGGCGATTCCGGGGATTCCCCGCTGGGCAGCCGGGACAGAACTGCGGTGCCGGCCAGGGGCAGCGCTGTCATCACGGCGGCCATCACCAGCGTCTTCAGCCAGGGCAGCCGGGTGAGCAGCACCTCGGTCAGATTGCCGGCGTAGCGACTGTTCTGCACGGCCGTGGTCAGATAGACCAGGCCGTTGGCAGTGCCCCAATCCCAGTCGTCATGGGTATAGGGAATCTGCGCGCACATCCATAGAAAGAACAGAAACAGCAGCGCGGCAGAGAATCCAAGAGCGGAAACGCGGGGTCTTCTCATGCAAAGCAGCCTCCCGAAAGGAATCGATCCAACATCTATGCCGGAGTATAGCATGCCTGCTCAAGAAACGCAACGCATCTTTCCGGCGCAGGGCCGGCAAAGGAGCCAAAACCGCCCCGGCTTCGCAGGAAACCGGGGCGATACATCTCAGTCTTCTTTGCGCTGGTATTCCAGGATATCGCCGGGCTGGCAGTCCAGCACCTCACAAATCGCCTCAAGGGTGGAAAAGCGGATGGCGCTGACCTTGCCGGTCTTGAGCTTGGAGAGGTTGACATTCGCCACGCCCACCCGCTCGCTGAGCTCTTTCAGGGACATTTTTCGATCCGCCATGACGCGGTCGAGACGCAGCACGATCGGCATATCCTCACCTCACAGCGTCTCATCGGAGAGCTGCTGGAGCTGCACCCCGTACTGAAAAACATAGGAGAGAGAGAAAACGGCAAGGCCGGTGACGATCAGCAGCCCGCCCAGAGAGATGTGGACGGAGACCTGTTCCCCTGCGGTGCTGAGCGCCTTGGCCATCGAAGCCGTCATCACCGACGAGAGGGCGCTTTGCAGCAGCTCGTAGACGATGAGCAGCAGACCGATCCCGCGCAGGCGCCTGGCATTTGCCAACGTAAAGGGTGAGCAGTCGCGGCGCAGAGAAAAGATCACGCGGAAGGAGAGAAACAGAATGCCGATGACAAAGGCCGTCAGCAGAAGCCCGGGCAGCAGGGCTTCCAGCCGCATGCGCCCGACGGCGAGAAGGTATACGCTGGAGACAAAATAGTATCCGTAAGCAAGGTACACCAGGATCGCAAGGAGCTTGGCGATGCGCGTAAAGCGTTCCATCCTGGCTTTTAAGAGTTCCTGTGTCATAAAAAAACACCTCCTGTGCCTTTACGGCAACACAGGAGGTATATGTTTGTCAATAAGAAATTAACGATAAACGTTAATTCAGACTGTAGACAAACTCTATTGTTGGAAAAAGCCTCGCAGAGTTTTTCGCCT
>CAMNKQ010000093.1 GCA_946542465.1 uncultured Clostridia bacterium
CACCGTTGCGGATGGCCGTGCGGGCGCAGTCCATGGCGGAGTTGCCGGAGCCGATGACGATTACCCGCTCACCCAGACGGAAGGCCGAGGGAGAGGCCAAGTAGTTGATCGCGAAGGCCACATGTCCAAGGGTCTCGCCCTTGATATGCAGCGTTTTGGGTCTCCACAGCCCAGCACCGACGAAGATGCTCTGATACCCATCGCGAAACAGGTCATCAAGGCTGATTGCCCCGCCAATGGTTGTGTTGGGGCGGAACTTGATGCCCTTGAGTTCGAGATGTCGGTAGGCGATGTCGTCCAGTACTGCATCTGGCAGGCGAAAATCAGGAATACCGTAACGCATGACGCCGCCAATCTTATCCTTGCTATCAAAGATTGTGACCTGATAACCATAACGAGCAAGAATGATTGCTATGGTAAGCCCTGAGGGGCCAGCACCGATAATGGCAACCTTACGCCCATTGGAGGGAGCGGGGCCTTTTACCATCTGATTGGCATACGTCGTGGAGATGTAGTTTTCAATAACAGAAAAATGCACAGGCACGTCTTTGATTCCGCGAATGCAGTGACCCTCACATTGCTTCTCGTGGTTACATACGATTGAGCAAACGGTAGTAAGCGGATTGTTCTCAAAGAGCATCTTGCCCGCATCATTCAACTTTCCATCCTTTAGGAGCCGGATCACTTCCGGGATGTTCGTGTGGATTGGGCACCCCTCCTGACACCGTGGTTTTTTGCAACCGAGGCAGCGGTTGGCTTCTTCCATTACATGCAGGGCCACATTCATTCCTCCAATCTGCTCACAGCTTAAAGTACTGTTCAGCGTTTGTCACACATATTCCCTCGACAATTGTCCGAAGCGCCTTTTCATCGTTTGGATACTCGCCGTTTTCCACCCAGGAGCCTAAAAGTTCGCAGAGGATGCGGCGGAAATACTCGTGCCGGGCGTAGCTGAGGAAGCTGCGGGAATCAGTGAGCATCCCGACGAAGCCCGCCAGATACCCGTCGGCGGCCAGGGTCGTCAACTGCTTGATCATGCCAGCCTTGTGGTCATTGAACCACCAGGCGCTGCCGTGCTGCACCTTGCCGACGGACTCGCCGGTCTGGAAGGCGCCCATCACGGTCACGAGCGCGGCGTTGTCGTTGGGATTGAGCGAGTACAGTATCGTCTTCGGCAGCTCGCCGGTGTCGTCCAGAGCGCCGAGGAAGGTCGCCAGCTCCTTGATGGAGGGCGCATCGCCGATAGAGTCGATGCCTGCATCCGGGCCCAGCGCGCGGAACACGCGGTGGGAATTATCGCGGATCACGCCGAAGTGCAGCTGCATCACCACGCCCAGGCGGTGGTACTCCCGGCCCAAAGCGAGCAGCAGCGCGGTTTTGAACTGCTTTTCCTCCAGAGCCGTCGGCAAAACGCCGTTTAAGCGCCTTTGGAAGATGGCCTCGACCTCCGCCTCCGTTGCCGGGGCGTAGGGTACGGACTCCAGTCCGTGGTCGGAGACCCGGCAACCGAGGGAGACGAAGAAGGCCAGGCGCTCTTTGAGCACATCGACGAGCTGCGCAAAGCTTCTGATCTCGCCCAGGCGCTTCAGATACTCCGGGTAATCCGGCTTTTCAATGCCCATGGCCTTGTCCGGCCGGTAGGAAGGCAGCACCTTGACGCCGAAGCTTTCGTCCGCGGCGATTTTTTTGTGCCATTCCAGCGAATCCGCCGGATCGTCGGTGGTGCAGAGGGCCTGCACGCGAGAATCCACGATCAGCTTCCGGGCGGAGAGGGTTTTCAGCTTCTCGTTGCAGAGCGACCACACTTCCTCGGCTGTGTCGCCGTTCAGAGCGCCGGTATAGCCGAAATAGTTTCTGAGCTCCAGATGGCTCCAGTGATACAGCGGGTTGCCGATGGCAAGCGAAAGCGTCTCGGCCCACCTCTGAAACTTATCCCGGTCCGTGGCGTCACCGGTGATGTATCGCTCGTCCACACCCGCCGAGCGCATGAGCCGCCACTTATAGTGGTCGCCGCCCAGCCAGACCTGCGTGATGTTGTCGAACTGCCGGTCCTCGAAGATCTCCTGAGGGCTCAGATGGCAGTGGTAGTCGATGATGGGCATATCGGCAGCGTAGTCATGGAAGAGATGCTTTGCCGTCTCGGTGGACAGCAGAAAATCACGGTCCATAAAGGGTTTCATATCCTTTCCTTTTACCTCTTCACTCTGGCACCCGCGCCGCCCATGATGGCCTCGACCTCGTTGACGCTCGCCATGGAGGTGTCGCCCGGGGTGGTCATAGCGAGGGCCCCGTGGGCCGCGCCGTAGTTCACGGCCTTTTCCGCCTCGCCCGTGGTCATCAGCCCATAGACCAGACCGGAGGCAAAAGAGTCGCCCCCGCCCACACGGTCCAGGATCTCGAGGCCGTTATACTCCTTGGACTGGTAAATCTCGCCGTCCGCCCAACAGATAGCCTTCCAGTCGTTGACCGTGGCGGTCTTCACAGTGCGCAGCGTTGTGGCAACGACTTTGAAGTTCGGATAAGTCTCGGCCGCCTTGCCGATCATCTTCTTGTAGCCGTCAAGGTTGAGCTCCTTGAGGTTTTCGTCGTTGCCCTCGATCTCGAAGCCGAGGCAGGCGGTGAAGTCCTCTTCGTTGCCGATCATGACGTCGACGTACTTGGCGACCTCACGGTTGACCTCGCGGGCTTTGTCCAGGCCGCCGATGGCGCTCCACATGGAGGGGCGGTAGTTGAGGTCGTAGGACACCACGGTGCCGTACTTCTTCGCGGCCTTGCAGGCGGCGATGACCGTCTCGCAGCTCTGCTCGCTCAGCGCCGCGTAGATGCCGCCGGTGTGCAGCCAGCGAACACCCAGTGTGCCGAAGATGTACTCAAAATCGAAGTCCTCGGGCGTGGCCTGGGAGATCGCGGTGTTGGCCCGGTCGGAGCAGCCCACCGCGCCGCGGATGCCGAAGCCGCGCTCGGTGAAGTTGATGCCGTTGCGGCAGATCCGGCCGATGCCGTCGGTCTTTTTCCAGTAAATCAGATCGGTATTCACGCCGCCCTGCTCGATGAAGTCCCGCATCAGCTTGCCGACCTCGTTGTCGGCGAAGGCGGTGAGAACGGCGGTGTTCAGCCCGAAGCACTTGTGCAGGCCGCGGATCACGTTATACTCGCCGCCGCCCTCCCAGGCGCGGAAGCTGCGGGCGGTGCGGATGCGTCCCTCGCCGGGGTCCAGGCGCAGCATCACTTCGCCCAGGGACACCGCGTCAAAGCGGCATTCTTTTCTCAGCCTCAGATTCAGTTCCATGCTCATTTCCTCGCTTCCTCGACGATTTCCCGGGATTTCTTGCAGAGCTCGGTGATCTCGTCCCATTTATTGTTGTCGATCAGGTCGGCGGTCACCATGTAGCTGCCGCCGCAGGCCGCAATCACCGGGCAGGAGATATACTCCTTTAGGTTTTTCAGCCCCACGCCGCCGGTGGGCATGACCTTGAACATCGGGAAGGGCGCGGAGAGCGCCTTGATCTTGGCAAGGCCGCCCGACTGCTCGGCCGGGAAGAACTTGGTGAGCTCGAGGCCGAATTTCAGCGCCTGGTGATATTCGCTCGCGGTGGTGCAGCCGGGAAAGATGGGGATGTTTTTCTCCTGGGCATATTGAACCAGCTCCGGATCAAAGCCGGGGGTGACGATAAACTGGCCGCCCGCTGCGATCACCGCGTCGATCTGGGCGGTGTTGGTCACGGTGCCGGCGCCCACGATCATTTCAGGATTGGCTTCCTTCATGAGCTTGATGGCTTTGTCCGCGCCGGCCGCGCGGAAGGTGACCTCCGCCACAGGCACGCCGCCCGCGCAGAGGGCTTTGCCGAGATTGGCCGCGTCTCGCTCGGGATGGTTGAGCTTGATGACCGGCACCACACCGATCTGAGAAATGCGTTCGTTCAGTTCTGTCATGGCTTTATTCCTCCACATATTTGTGCAGCGTTGCGCGCACCGCACCGACGCCTGCGGTCAATTCCTTGAAATACGAGCAAACCTTGTCCGCCAGCCCCGCCTCCACGAGATCAACGCCGAAGACAAAGGCATTTCGCAGCAGCGGCTCGAGCTTCGCGCAGTCCGGCGTCTCGCCCAGCTTGCAATCCTTCAGGTAAGCCTGTGCGCTCTCCAGCAGCGGATCGGGAGATGGCTCAAAGGGCTTGCCCTCGTCGTCCACCGCCATCAGATAGCGGAGCCACCCGGAAAAGACCAGCGGGATCAGCTTGAGAGAGCGCACGTCCAGCGTGTCAGATTTGAGATAGGCCTTCACGGTCTCGCCGAAGCGGATCGGCAGCTTCTGGGAAGTATCGGTGGCGATGCGCTGGGGCGTATCCGGCATAAAGGGATTCGGGAAACGCACCGTCAGCACCGTCTTGATAAAGTCCTCCGGGCGGATGATGCCGGGGTCAGTGACCACGGGCAGGCCTTCTTTGTAGCCGATGGTGTAGATGAGCTTCTTGAGGTCCTCGTCCTGCATCTCCTGCCAGATGTGCTGATAGCCCAGCAGGCAGCCGTAGACGGCGAGGGAGGTGTGCAGGGGGTTTAAGCAGGTGCAGACCTTCATGCGCTCCACCTTGTCCACGGTCTCGCGGTCGGTGAAGAAAAAGCCTGCCTTCTCGAGCGCCGGTCGGCCGTTGGGGAAATCGTCCTCGAGAACGAGATATTCGCTCTCTTCGGCGTTGACATAGGGGGCTTTCACGGTGCCGCGGGCGTTGCGCACCGGGGCGAAGCCCTCCAGGCCGTCCGCCTCCAGCAGCGCGCCGACGGAAAGGTCCGGGCTCGGGGTGATCTTGTCGATCATGGTCCAGGGGAAGGAGACCTTGCCGCCGTCCTCCACATAGGCCTTGAAGCCCGCGTCGCCCCAGGCCTCGGCAAAGGCCGTCATGGCGGCTTTCAGCTTGTCGCCGTTGTGGGAGCAGTTGTCGGTACTCACCATGGCGATGGGGTACGCGCCGGCCTGGAAGCGGGCCAGCAGCAGCGCCGCCACCTTGCCCATGTAGCTCTTCGTCTCGCCGGGGGAGGCGGCAAGATCGGCCTTGATGTCGTCGCCCTCCAGACTGTAGCCCTTCTCGGTGATGGTAAAGGTCACGAGCTGCAGGGAGGGCTTGCGGAAGATCTCCGCGAGACGCTCCTCGCTCCCATAGAGATAGCAGGTCTCGGCCAGGGCGCCGAGGATGTTCTTCTCCACGGTGCCGTCGGCCTTCAGCGTCACGACCACGGCCAGATCGTCAAACTTCTCGCCGCCGTTGTCGCGCCGCTCCACGGCGATGATGCCTTTATCCAGCACGCCCTCGTTCAGGAGCCGCTGGGCGGCCATGCCGTGCAGGGCCTTGAAGATGTTGCCCGCGCCGAAGTGCAGCCAGGTGGGGTTTTCCTTCGTCCGTGCGATCATGGCCTCACGGTCATACTCCGGCAGGCGGTAGCCCTTGGCCTCCCATTCGGCCCGGTTTTTCAGCGTTTCGTTGTTGAGTTTCATTTCGCGGCGTCCTCCTTATCCATCAGATCCCATGCGCCCAGCATGTACATGATGCCGAGGGCGCGGTCATAGAGTCCGTAGCCCGGGCGCAC
>CAMNKQ010000094.1 GCA_946542465.1 uncultured Clostridia bacterium
AAGAAAAACCACGATATTCGAGGTGAATTTACGATATGACAAAGATCCTGTTTGTCTGCCACGGCAATATCTGCCGCAGTCCGGCGGCGGAGTTCGTGCTGAAGGACATGCTGTGCCGCGCCGGATTGAAGGACGAGTTCCGGGTGGAGTCGGCGGCCACCAGCACGGAGGAGATCGGCAACCCGGTCTATCCGCCCATGCGCCGCGTGCTGAGCGCCCACGGGCTCGACTGCACGGGAAAGACCGCAAGGCAGATCCGCCGCAGCGACTATGAGAGCTTCGACCTGCTGATCGGTATGGACGAGGAGAACCTCTGGAACATGCGCCGCATCTTCCACGGTGACCCGGAGGGCAAGCTCCACAACCTGCTGGAATACGCCGGGCGCCCCCACGACGCCATCGCCGATCCCTGGTACACCCGGGATTTTGAGCAGACCTGGCTGGACGTGAACGAGGGCTGCCAGGGCCTGCTGGCGGAGCTCACCGGGACGGTGCTGCTGGACTTCTCCCTCTGCGCGGATATCCCCGCCCTGTATCAGGAGATGCGGGAGAAGATGGCCTGGGAGGACTGGTACGGCGAGAACCTGGACGCGCTCTATGATGTGCTGACCGGCCTGCAGCATCGGGGCAGCCGCTTTGTGGTCACGGTTCCGCGGGAGGACGCGCCGCCGGAGGTGCGGCTGTATTTCACCCGTATCCTTCGGGTTTTCCGGGACGCCGGGGTGGAGTGGATCGAAGAGAAAAGCTGACAGATACAACAGAGGCGCGTCCGCAAAGACGCGCCTCTGATCTTATACGAAAAAGGGAACGGTTTAAACGTACTTAGCGGGGCCGGATGTCCCAGCATTTGCCCTCGCCGAAGGCCTCCTCCATGGCCGCCTTGTAGGCCGGGAAGTATTCCGTCGGCATCAGCGCCTGAACGCAGCCGGCAAAGCCGCCGCCGTGGACGCGCCAGGCGCCCTTGCCGCTGAGCAGCTTCTCGCTCAGCTCCAGCCCCTGCTGCAGCTTGATGTCCCCGGTGGCACTGGTGACAATGTTGTTCAGCAGCTTTTCCGAGGAGCGGCCCGAGGCGTTCATCAGCCGCAGATAGGTCGTGCCGTCGCCATTTTTCAGGGCGTCGCGCATCTGGGGCACGCGCTCGTTCTCGTCAAAGAAGTGCATGGCCCGCCGCACCGGCCGGTTGGAGGGATCCCAGCCCTTGGCCCGAAAGTCCGCCGGGTCCACATCGCCCAGCACACCCTTGTCAAAGAGATTGGCGATATAGACCATGTCCGCCGGGATGCGGGCATAAGAGGTGTCCAGCCCCGCGTGGCTGCCGCCGGTGTCGGTGAGACAGAGGGTCAGGCCCATGCCGGCAAAATCGGCCTTGACGGGTTCAATCTCCCCAGTGCTGAGGTCCACATAAATGGTTTGCCCCAGTGCGCAGGTCAGCTGGCTCATGAGGCCGCAGGGCTTGCCGAAGAAGCGATTTTCCGCCTGCTGGGCCACCCGGGCCAAGACGATGGGCTCAATGGCGTCGTCGTTATACAGATGGTTGAGGATCCGGCCCATCAGCACGGAGAAGGCCGCCGAGGAGCTGAGCCCCGCGCCGACGGGCAGCGTGCTGCGGATCTGGGCGGTGAAGCCGCCGATGTTCAGCCCCAGCTCCTGAAACACGGCCAGAACGCCGCGCAGCAGCGCCTGGGGCGTTCCAAACTCCTGGGTCCGGACCGTGAGCTGGTTGAGCTTCACCTCGATATCGGGGAAACCCTTGGAGTGGAGCAGAACGCGGTTTTCCTCACAGGGCTGGGCCTGGGCATAGACACCCCGGTCGATGGCCGAGGCGAGAACGCGCCCGTTCTGATGGTCTGTATGGTTACCGGCCAATTCCACCCGGCCGGATACAAATATTTCCTTTTTCATAAAAAACCCTCGGAATCCACGCAAAAAAATACGTATCTCTTACGCGTTAGAATATACCATCCCGCTCTCAAAGTCAATCGGATTCGTGATTTTTAAAACACATTTTACATTTTGGTATTATACTTGCTTTCAGCTTTCGCAAACTATATAATAAACGGGAAATGAATTCCGCCTGCGGGCGGTTTGGGGAGGCGTGTTTCCATGAAAAGTGCCAACGGGATCAACCTGACCATGCTCTGCGATTTCTATGAGCTCACCATGGGCAACGGCTATTGGGAGAGCGGCATGCGCCAGCGCATCACCTATTTTGACGTGTTTTTCCGGGATGTGCCCGACAGCGGCGGCTTCGCCATCGCGGCGGGGCTGGAGCAGATCGTCGACTATGTTCAGAACCTGCACTTCGATGCGGAGGACATCGCCTATCTCCGCTCCCGGGGCATCTTCTCTGAGGACTTTCTCGCCTATCTCGCCGATTTCCGCTTCACCGGGGATATCTGGGCCGTGCCCGAGGGGACGCCCATCTTCCCGCGGGAGCCGGTCATCACCGTGCGCGCTCCGGCCATCCAGGCCCAACTGCTGGAGACCTATATGCTGCTGGAGTTCAACCACCAGAGCCTGATCGCCACCAAGGCCAACCGGGTCTGCCGCGCGGCCGAGGGGCGGGCGGTGCTGGAGTTTGGCTCCCGCCGGGCCCAGGGCATCGCCGGGGCCGTCACCGGGGCCCGGGCGGCCTTCATCGGCGGCTGCGCCGGTACGGCCTGCACCGTGTCCGACACGCTCTACGGCGTGCCCGCGGCTGGCACCATGGCCCACTCCTGGGTGCAGATGTTCGACAGCGAGTACGAGGCTTTTGTGGCCTACTGCAAGACCTATCCCACGAACGCCGTGCTGCTGGTGGACACCTATAACAGTCTCAAATCCGGCGTGCCCAACGCGATCCGCGCCTTCAACGAGGTGCTGCGCCCCCTGGGCATCACCAAGTGCGGCATCCGCTTTGACTCCGGCGACATGGCCTATCTGACCAAGCAGGCGCGGAAAATGCTGGACGAGGCCGGCTGGCCCGGCTGCACGATCACGGTCTCCAACTCCCTGGACGAGCGGCTCATCACGGAGCTTCTGCGGCAGGGGGCGAAGATCGACTCCTTCGGCGTGGGCGAGCGGCTCATCACCTCCCGCAGCGCCCCGGTCTTCGGCGGGGTGTACAAGCTCTGCGCCGTGGAGGAGCCGGACGGCACGCTGGTGCCCAAGATCAAGGTCAGCGAGAACGTGGGCAAGATCACCAACCCCGGCTTCAAAAAGGTCTACCGCCTCTTCAACCGGGAGACCGGGATGGCGGAGGCCGACTACATCTGCCTGCGCGATGAGCAGCTGGATGACAGCATCCCGC
The DNA here is from genome assembly GCA_946542465.1 of uncultured Clostridia bacterium. Taxonomy (GTDB): domain Bacteria; phylum Bacillota; class Clostridia; order Oscillospirales; family Oscillospiraceae; genus Limivicinus. Next base: position 3,290 of record CAMNKQ010000094.1, read on the forward strand.
TGGAGATCTGCGATCCCCACGCCCGCTGGAAGCGGAAGACCATGGAAAATTTCCGGGCCGTGGAGCTGGCCGTGCCCATCTTTAAAAACGGGGAGCTGGTCTATACCTTGCCCAGCCTCAAAGAGATCAAAACCAACTGCGCCTATCAGGTCAGCACTCTCTGGCCCGAGGTCAAGCGCTTTGACTATCCCCATCAGTACTATGTGGACCTGTCCGAGAAGCTGATGGCGCTCAAGGACGCGATGCTGGCTGAGCACGGCCGCCGCGAGGAATAAGAGAAAGGTCGGACACCATGGATGCTGAGAAAAAACGCGCTCGTGTCCGCGATACGATGAAAGCCCTGCTCACAGAGAGGGACAGCGTGGCGCTGCACGCCTATACCCCCGCCTCCGGGCTGCCCAGCCTGCGCGCGGCCATCGCTGCCGATCTGCGGGCGCGGCTGAAGGCCCCTGTCTCCGTCGAGGGGCTCTATGTCTGCTGCGGAAAAGACGCGGGCCTCGCCGCCGCCTGCCGCGCCCTGCTCGCCCCCGGTGAGGAGGCGCTGGCCCTGGCGCCGGTCCCGGAGGCCCTGTCGGTCTTTGTGGAAGCCGCCGGCGGTGCCCTGCGGACGGTCCCGGCGCCGGAGGCACTGAAAAACGCGGTCGGACGCGACACCCGGCTTATGATCCTCGACACCACAGCGCTGACCCACGAGACGCTGGCGCCGATGCTGGCGACCCTCCGCGCCGCCCGGGCGCGTGTGGGTCATGCGATCTATCTGCTGGCGGTGGAGCCCTACGGCAGCGCCCCGGCCCTCTGCGGCTATGAAAACACCGTGGCCTGCTTCCCCTTTGCCGAGGAACTGGCCATACCCGGCGAGCGCATCGCCTGCCTGGCCGTGAGCGAGCGGGCGGAGGGCAGCGCGGACGTCTTTGCCCGGATCGCCGGGGCCTCCCGGGCTATGGGCTACGTGAACACGCCGAGCCTGATGCAGCGTGTGGTTGAGCGCTGTCTGGACCTGGCTGCCGAGGGCTGAGCCATGGCCAAATCCGCCAATCAGAAGCTGCGGCTTCTCTATTTGATGCGCTATCTGCAGCGCCAGTCGGACGAGCAGCATCCCGTGGGCATGGCTGATATCCTCTCCGAGCTGGAGAGCCTCGGCATCCCGGCCAACCGCAAGACCATCTATGACGATCTGGAATCCCTGCGGCTCTTCGGACTGGACATCGTCGCGGTGAAGAGCAGCGGCGTGGGCTATTACATCGCCTCCCGGGACTTTGAACTCCCGGAGCTCAAGCTCCTGGTGGACAGCGTCCAGTCCTCCAAGTTTATCACCCAGAAAAAAACCGCGAGCCTCATCCGCAAGATCGAGGGCCTGGCCAGCGTCCACGAGGGCCAGTTTCTCCAGCGGCGGGTCTATGTCCACAACCGGGTCAAGACCATGAACGAGAGCGTCTATTACAACGTGGACGAGCTCTCCGGCGCCATCGCCCGGGATCGGGCTATCCGCTTCCGCTACTTCGATTACGCGCCGGACAAGTCCCGGGTGTTCCGCCGGGACGGCGCCTGGTATCAGGTGAGCCCCTTTGCCCTCATGTGGGACGACGAGAACTATTATCTCCTGGCCTGGGACGAGGGCAGCGGGAGCCTGCGCCATTACCGGGTGGACAAGATGGTGAACATCACGGCCCGGGAGGAGGCCCGCCGCGGCAAGGAGGCCTTTGCCGCTGTGGACATGAGCTCCTATTCCGAGACGGTGTTCGGCATGTTCACCGGCGACGTGCAGCCCGTGCGCCTGCGCTTCGCCCGGCATCTGGCCGGCGCCGTGATCGACCGCTTCGGCCGGGACGCGATGTTGACGCCGGACGGGGAAGAGCATTTTCTTGTCACGGCCAGGGTGGCGGTCAGCCCCCAGTTTTACGCCTGGGTGCTGGGCTTTGGCAGCGAGGCGGAGATCCTCGGCCCCGCGCCGGTGCGCGAGGGCCTGAAAGAACAGCTGAACGAAATCCTGAGCTTATATCAGAAATAGAAACTGAGAGACCGCCAAGTGCGGCCTCTCAATGTGCAAACAAAGCTCAAAACGTGTCATTCCGAGGAGGCCGTCAGGCCGACGTGGGAATCCGTTTCTTCTTAAAAAGACTACGTTCATGCTGCGTTTAGAGGATACGGATTGCCACAGCCAGTGTGCGCACTGGCTTCGCAATGACAGAAACCGACTTTGCAGACAGCTTGAGAGACCGCAAAGGCGGTCTCTCAGACTGTAGACAAACTCTATCGTAGGAAAAAGCCTCGCAGAGTTTTTCGCCT
>CAMNKQ010000095.1 GCA_946542465.1 uncultured Clostridia bacterium
CCAGTATCCCGGCAAGGCCGCTTTCTTCTCCATCAAGAAGTAAGTTTCATCCCCCTATACGAAAAAGCGCAGGGCTTCGGCCCTGCGCTTTTAAGCTGTCGGCAAAGCCAAAAGGCTTTGCCGACAGAGGGGATGCAGCCCAGCGCGCGCACTCGCGTCGAAAGACGCTCGCACACTTCTGGGCTGAGAAGTGTTTTTTCCGAGGCGCATGTCCTCGGAAAAAACGGATTGGATTGATTTTTCGCCTTGCGAGGCGAAAAACTCTGCGAGGCTTTTTCTAACAATAGAGTTTGTCTACACATTGAGCGCGGGGCTTCGGCCCTGCGCTTTTTGCCTGCGGTCAAGCGAAAGAATTTAAACAATATTGCCTGCTTGCTCAAAAAAACGCCATATGAAAAAAAGTTTTTCTTAAAACGACGCCCCTCTTGTGTTATACTATATTTTGTTATAAACTTGCGAAGTATAGGTTTCTTTGGCCCTGCATCTTGCGGCAAAGAATGAAAAAAGATAGACGATAATATACAAAACGGTAACAGTCTGGAAGCTTGTTTATGAAGAACATCTTGCGTATTTTTATATCGGATTTACGCGGACTCTTTTCCAACTTCTTTTCTGTCGTGATCCTGCTTGCGGTGCTGGTCCTGCCGGCGCTCTACGCCTGGGTGAACATCTACGCCAACTGGGATCCCTACGCCAACACCGGCAACATCCAGATCGCCCTGTCCAGCGCGGACGCGGGCTATACGACAGAAGACGGCACGTATGTCAATCACGGTCGGGAGACCATCGAAGAGATCGCCGAATCCACCAGCATCAACTGGGTCATCGTGGACGACCCGGCCGAGGCAGTGGCCCGGGTCATCGACGGCACCTACTACGGCGCGCTGATCATGGAGAAGAACATGTCCCGCAACATGCACGACATCATGGCCGCGCTGCGGGATGAGGAGCCCTCCATCATTTTCTACCAGAACGCGAAGACCAACGCCATCGCCAATAAGATCACCAATACGGCCGCCAACACCGTCAAGCACAACATCCAGGTCAAGTATCTCTCGGTGCTGATCGAGAACGTGCTGAAAGAGGCGGAGGAGTTTATGGATCAGCTGGACGCGGAGGCCACGCTGGACGATCTGATCCGCCTGCTGAGCCGACTGCGGGACTCCCTGCGGGATTACACCAATCTGATCAGCGGCCTGGGCGTGATGGACCCGACCCTCATCGATCGCCTGGAGGGCGCCAAGAACATCGACACGGCGCTGGACGCCATCGACAACGCGGATATGGTCATCATGGCGGCGGACGCGGTGCTGGGCGGCGCCCGGGACGATCTGCGCATGCGCGCGCAGGAGCTGAAGGACGTGCTGACGGAGATGGAGGACTTCCTCAACAGCTTTACCGGCCCCTCCATCACGACGGTCAACATCGACGCCGGCATCGCCCTGGCCGCCCGGGCCCAGACCCTGGCGGAGTTCATGCGCCAGGCCCTGCCGGAAAACAGCAGCGCCTCCGGCATCGCCGTCACGGCCAGCAGCCTGGACGCGATCATCAACCGTCTGCAGAGCATCCAGGACGAACTGAACAACCTGAAAGTGAACGGGCAGGATTCCCTGTTTGCGCTGAACCTGTTTCAGCGCCTGGCCCGGGACGTGGCCGGCCTGCGGGCGCTGGCGGACGGCGACCTGGCCTCCGGCATTGAGCTGATCTTTGACGGCCTGGAACGGGATATCCAGCTGCTCTACAACATCCTGGACAGCCTGGACGCCACGGTCAACCAGATCCCGCCCACGGTCACTGCGGCGCAGAGCACCATCGCGGCCCTGCAGAGCACCATGCGGCAGCTCATCACCTTCCTGGGCGACAGCGCCGATTCGCTGGACCGGCTGATCGAGAAGCTGAAAAACGCCCGGGATAACGAGGCCATCAGCGATTTGATCGCCATGCTGCACGGCGACCCCAATGAGTTTGCGGAGTTCCTCTCCAGCCCGGTGGAGGTCCGCACGACCACGATCTACCCCGTGGAGAACTACGGCAGCGGTATGGCGCCCTTCTATTCCACGCTGGCCATCTGGGTCGGCGGCGTGGTCATCTCCGCCGTCATCCAGCAGGACGCCAAGCCCCGGAAACTCAAAAATGTCCGGGACGGGCAGCGCTATTGGGGCCGCCTTTTGACCTATCTGCTCTTCGGGCAGCTCCAGGCGGCGATCATCATCTGGGGCGATTTGCACCTTCTCGGCTGCCAGTGCCTGGAACCGAAGCTTTTGTACATGACGGCCGCGGTCACATCCCTTGTCTTCGTGACGCTGATCTATTCCCTGATCCTGGCCTTCGGCGACATCGGAAAGGCCATTATGGTGGTCATCATGGTGCTGCAGATCGCCGGCTCCAGCGGCTCCTATCCCATTGAGATCCTGCCGCCGATCTTCAGCGGTATCTATCTGTTTTTCCCCTTCCCCTATGCCATCAACGCCATGCGCGAGACCATGTGCGGCATGTACCGCTACGATCTGTACAGATACCTGGGCGAGCTGCTGCTCTTCGGCGTGGCCGCCGTGCTGATCGGCCGCGTGGTGCGCAAGCCCTTTATCAAACTCAACGCATTTATCGAAGAAGAAATGGAAGAGACGGGAGTTCTCTGAATGGCGACACAGACACGGAAACAATCGAATACCGCGCCGCGGCATTTGAAAAGCCCGGAAACGCCCAAAGGGGCCAGCCGCCAGGAGGTCACCGCCGCCCACCGCCGCAAGCATCAGGCGGAGCGGAAGCGCCCCCGGCGCCGCAGCAACAGCGAACGGCTGTACTACGAAAAGCTGCTGCCCTATGCCGAGGAGCAGCACCGGGGCAACCAGCGCGCCCTGCACACCGGCGTGGGCTGGCTCTTTGCGCTGCCGATCGTGCTGCTGGTGATCCAAAAGCTGACCGGCTCCTCCAAGATCGCCATCCTGCTGGCCTGGATCGTGGGTATGTTCATCATTGCGGCGGCACTGATCCACATCTCCTTTGCGGATTATGAGCTGCAGAAGTACCTGAAGGATCTGACCACCATGGTGCCCGAGGTGGAGAACGCCGATCTGGGCAGCCTTCTGCCCGTGGACGAAAACGGTGAGTGGACCATCACGGCCGAGCAGCTGCGCACGGCCATTGAGCAGCACCGGATCCAGCGCCTGGGGGAGGACTTTACCATCCGGCTCTCCCGTGAGACGATCCGCAGGCTTCTCCGGCGGGATGAGGAGGGCGAGGCATGAAAAACGTCTTCCGTATCATCCGCACCGACGCGCGGCACATCACCCGCAGCGCAGTGGCCATGGTGGTGATCATAGGCCTGTGCATCGTGCCCTGCCTCTACGCCTGGTTCAACATTTTCTCCAACTGGGATCCCTATGGCGAATCGGCCACCTCCCGCATCCGGGTCGCCTTCTATTCCATGGACCAGGGCACGGATATGCTGGGCATCAGCCTGAACGTGGGCGAGACCATCACCGACACCCTCAAATCCAACAACCAGATCGGCTGGGTCTTTGCCGAGAGCAAACGGGAGGCCCTGAGCCGGGTGTACAGCGGCGACTGCTACGCGGCGCTGGTCGTGCCCGAGGATTTCTCCAAGGACCTGGTCAGCTTCATGACGCTCAAGTTTGAAAACCCCGAGCTGGAATACTACGAAAACGGCAAAAAGAACGCCATCGCGCCCAAAATCACCGGTCAGGCGAAGAACGCGGTGCAGAACCAGGTCAACGCGGCCTTCCTCACCACCATCGTCACCAGTATAGCGGAGGTGGTGGAGACGCTGGACGCCAACGGCGTGAACATCCCCGAGACGCTCAAGAACATCAGCGACAAGATGAAGGAGCTGAGCGTCAAGCTGGATGCGGCCAGCACCACGCTGGACTCCCTGGCCAACCTGACTGGGGCCACCCGCAACCTGCTCTATGCCTCCGGCACGCTGGTGGGCGATATGTCCCTGGCGGTGGGCTACACCCAGGAGCTGGCGGACACCATGCAGTACAACATGCAGGTCAACGGGGCCACGTTGCGGGATAACATCGCCACGCTGGCGGATGCCCTGGTGACCACCAACGCCAACCTCGGCGGCTTCTCGGAGGACCTCAACCGCATGCTCAATGAGGACGGCGCGCTGGACACCTTCACCAAGGAGGCCATCCAGTCCCGCAAGGAGACGGCCCAGCAGCTGCAGCAGAACGCCGAGGAGATGGCCCGCATCAGCCGGGAGCGGGGCCTCAACGGCCTGGCCTCCCAGATGGAGCTGGCCGCCCAGGGCTTTGGGAACATCGCCCAGCGCATGGAGAACATGCAGCAGGAGGACCCGGCCAATCCCGACAGTTGGACGGCCCGGCGGGAGGAACTGCAGGCGGTGCTGACGGACGTCAGCGACGTCAAGAGCGCCCTGAGCGGCGCGGCGGCGGAGGTCGTGGAAGCGCTGGGAATGGATCTGGAGGAAGTGCTGAATCAGGCCAGCCTCTCCGCCGGCAATCTGGCGGATGTGCTGGCTACGGTGCAGGGCGTGACGGCCCGCCTCGCCAATGAGCTCTATTCCCTCGGCGGCACCATGGGCAGCCTGGAGAGCCACGCCTATCAGGCCAAGATCAGCATCCAGAACGCCCAGGAAAAGCTGAAGAAACTGGCGGAGTTCCTGGACGCGCTGGCGGAGAGCGAATTCCTGCAGGAGGCGCTGGAGATGCTGGATGAGGGGCCGGACGTGCTGAGCGAGCGGATCGCCAGCCCCATCCGTGTGAGCGATGAGATCCTCTATCCGGCGGACAACTACGGCTCCCAGATGGCGCCCTTCTATACGGTCCTGGCCCAGTGGGTGGGCGCGCTGTTCTGCGCGGTGCTGCTGAAAACCCGGCTGCGGGCGGCGGATCGGCCCAAGCGCCTTATCATGCCGGAGCACTTCTTCGGCCGCTATGCCCTGTTCTTCTTTGTGGGCGTCACCCAGGCGGTCATCGCCGCCGCGGGCGACCTGTGGTACATCGGCATCTATTGCGAGCATCCGGGCCTCTTTCTGCTGGCCGCGGTGGCCACGGGCATCTGCTTTACCATGATCAACTACGCCCTGGCCTTCTGCCTCGGCGCGGCGGGTCTGGCCGCCTCGGTCATCATCATGGTGCTGCAGGTGGGCGGCTCGGGCGGTACCTATCCGGTGGAGGTCCTGCCGCCGATCTTCCGCAAGCTCTATCCCGTCATGCCCTTCAAGTTCGCCATGAACGCCATGCGCGAGGCCATCTCCGGTCTGTACCGGGACGAGTATCTCTACAATCTCAGCTGCCTGGGGCTGATCGTTCTGGTGTTTATCGTCTTTGCGCTGGTGACCTATGTGCCCGGCAAGTGGCTCAACCGGCTGCTGGAAAAGGCCAAGAAGAAAACCAAAATCATGATCTGATACGCTAAAAAGGGACCCTGACGAACAACTCGTCAGGGTCCTTTTTGTGAAAACAATCAGGCCTTCTTCTCCGCCGTGTCCACGCTGTTGCGGTAGACCACGAAGCGCTGGAAGAGAAACT
>CAMNKQ010000096.1 GCA_946542465.1 uncultured Clostridia bacterium
GCCCCACGGTCTACCACTATGCGCACATCGGCAATCTCCGCTCCTATATCATGGAGGATATTCTGGAGAAGTATCTGCGCTATACCGGTTATAACGTCAAGCGCGTCATGAACATCACCGACGTGGGTCATCTGACCTCCGACGCCGACGAGGGCGAGGATAAGATGCTCAAGGGTGCCAAACGCGAGCACAAGAGCGTCATGGAGATCGCCAAGTTCTACACCGACGCCTTCTTCTCCGACGCCGGAAAGCTGAACATCAAGACCCCTGACGTGGTGGAACCCGCCACCAACTGCATCGATGAATACATCAAGATCATCTCCAAGCTGATGGATACCGGCTATGCCTATTTTGCCGGCGGCAACGTGTATTTCGACACCTCCAAGCTGGATCGCTACTACGTCTTCAACGACTTTAACGCCGAGGATCTGGCCGAGGGCGTGCGCGAGGGCGTGGAGGCGGACGAGAACAAGCGCAACAAGAACGACTTCGTCCTCTGGTTCACCAAGTCCAAGTTCGAGGATCAGGCCCTGAAATGGGATTCCCCCTGGGGCGTGGGTTATCCCGGCTGGCATATCGAGTGCTCCGGCATCTCCATGAAGCACCTGGGTGAGGATCTGGATATCCACTGCGGCGGCATCGACAACGCCTTCCCGCATCACACCAATGAGATCGCCCAGAGCGAGGCCTACCTGGGACATAAGTGGTGCAACTGGTGGATGCACGTGCTGCATCTGAACACCAACAGCGGCAAAATGTCCAAGTCCAAGGGCGAGTTCCTGACGGTCTCTCTTCTCGAGGAGAAGGGCTATGATCCGCTGGCCTACCGCCTCTTCTGCCTGCAGAGCCACTATCGCAAGTCCCTGGTCTTCTCCTGGGAGAACCTGGACAATGCGCAGGTCACTTATAACAAGCTGATCGCCAAGATCGCCGCGCTCAAGCCCGAGGACGGTGAGATCGACCAGACCGCCGTCGAGGCTCTCAAGGCCAAGTTCTGCACGGCACTGGACAACGATCTGAACACCTCCCTGGCCGTGACGGCGCTCTACGATGTGCTCAAATACAAGACCAACGACGCCACCAAGCTCTTTGTCCTGGGCGATTTCGACCGGGTGCTGAGTCTGAGCCTGTTGGAGAAGGCCGCCGCCAAGCGGGAAGAGCTGAAAAAGCAGGCCGTAAGCGCCGACAGCTTCAGCATCGTCTCCGAGAGCGGGGAGAGCGACCCCGAGGTCGAGGCGAAGATCCTGGCCCGACAGGAGGCCAAGAAGGCCAAGAACTATGCCGAGGCCGACCGCATTCGCAATGAACTCAAGGAGCAGGGGATCGAGCTGACCGATATTCCCCACGGCGCCACCTGGAAGCGGATCTGAATGGCCAGAGAACTTCAGCCCCATGAGCTGATCGAGCGCAGTCTGATCACCAAGTTCCGCAAGACGATCTGGCGGCCCTTTATCGAGGCCTGCCGGCAGTATGAGCTGGTGCAGGCCGGGGACCGGATCGCCGTGTGCATCTCCGGCGGCAAGGACTCCATGCTGCTGGCAAAGCTCATGCAGGAACTGCATAAGCACAGCGACGTGCCCTTTGAGCTGGTTTTTCTCGTGATGGATCCGGGTTACAATCCCCGCAACCGGGCGAAGATCGAACAGAACGCCGCCCTGCTGCAGATCCCGGTTACGATCTTTGAATCGGAGATCTTTGCCGCGGCGGATTCCACCGACCGAAATCCCTGTTATCTCTGTGCCCGCATGCGCCGTGGCTATCTCTACAGCAAGGCCCAGGAGCTGGGCTGCAACAAGATCGCCCTGGGGCACCATTTCAACGACGTGATCGAGACTACGGTCATGGCCATGTTCTACGGCGCCCAGCTGCAGGCCATGCTGCCCAAGCTCCACTCCACCAATTTCCCGGGCATGGAGCTGATCCGCCCTCTCTATTGTGTGCACGAGGAGGCGATCCTGGCCTGGTGCCGCTATAACGATCTGCACTTCATTCAGTGCGCCTGCCGCTTTACCGAGCGCAATTTCCATGCCGAGGACGGCGTGGGGGAGTCCAAGCGCCAGGAGGTCAAGCTCCTGCTGCGTTCTCTGCGGGAGACGAACCCCAATGTGGAGCAGAGCGTTTTCAAGGCGCTCCACGCCGTCTGCCTGGACACCTTCCCGGGCTATAAGAGCCACGGCGAGATCCACAGCTTTCTGGATAACTATTAAAACGGAATCAGCCGCTACCATCCAAGGTTGCGGCTGATTCCGTTCCTTTATCACAAAAAAGCGGGGACTTGCCAGAAAGGTCGACTTTCGGTATAATGAGAAAAATACCAAGACAGGAGGGAGCGCATGAAGAGTAAAAGAGCGACGGCCGTGTTTCTGCTGTGCCTTACAGCGGTTTCGCTGCTGTTTGGCTGGCTTGTCTACCGTGTCAGCTCCCGCCTTCTGGAGCCGCCGGCGCCGGAGCCCACGGTTCAGGCCACACCGGAGCCAAAGCCGACGCCTACGCCGTCTCCGACACCCAGCCCGACGCCGGAACCCACGCCCACGCCGACACCCTTTGTGAGCCCCATCGACTTTGACACACTCTGGTCGCAGAACGGGGATATCTACGCCTGGATTGAGCTGCCGGACACCTGGCTGCAGTATCCGATCCTGCAGCATCCCGACTCCGACACCTACTATCTGAACCGGACGGTGGACGGATACGAGGGCTATCCCGGCTCTATCTTCACCTTCCGGGTGGAAGGGAAGCGCTTCGACCAGTTCAATACGGTCATCTACGGGCACAATATGATCGACGGCTCCATGTTCGGCAATCTGAAGAACTTCCGGGACGAGAGCTATATGCGCGAGCACCGGGATCTGACGATCTATACCCCGGAATCGACTCTGCATTATACCATTTTCGGCGCTGTCACCTACGATGACCGGCTCATCACCCAGAGCTTTGACGACAGGAATCCGGATGACTGCGCCGCGTTTCTGAGCTCCGTTATGGGGAGCCCCTACGGCACCTATGTAACGGACGGGCTTCTTATCAACAGCGACTCCCGCCTCATCACCATGAGCACCTGCATCGGCGGCATGCCCAATAACCGGCTTCTCGTTCTGGCCGTCCTGACCGACATGGAGACATAAAAAAACAGCCACCCGATCAATCATCATCGGGTGGCTGCTTGTCCTATCAAGAAATCACTTCAGGAGGTTGAGAATAAGGGTCAGCACGACAAAAGCCAGTGCAAACCACTTGGTGGCCTTGGCAAGCTTGGCGTCCCAGGTCTTGGCCTTGCCCTTGGACATAAAGGTCTCGGCGCCGCCGGAGATGGCACCGGACAGACCGGCGCTCTTGCCGCTCTGCATCAGAACGACCACAGTGACAGCCAGACCGGAAAGAACCTGAAGAACGGTGAAAACGATAGTGAGTGCAGACATTTATTTCAATCCTTTCGATATGTTCGCTCTATAAGCTTTGCTACTATACCATATCTTGCGGCGTGTTGCAAGCCCTTTTTTCGCTTTTTTTATGTTCGGTGTCGAAAGCAGCTCTCCATTTTATACAAAAAACGAAAGACATTCTTGTGCTGGTTGACGGATGTGCCAAAAATGGCGAATTTAGTGCTTTAGCCCTTGACAGTGAAAAAGGGCTGTGATAGGATGCAGGCAAATTGAATCGCTTAGATAGAGGCGCGGTGTTCATCAGTACCGTCCGACAAGGCCAGGCAGCCGTCGGCGGGAAAGGGATCATCGCCGAAGGGATGAAGGGATGCCTGTCTCTCCGTTCCTGGGCCGTCCGATAAGATCGTGCGGACTGTCACAAGACTTTGTGGAGCGCTATCGATGATTACCGGAAGGGCCTCAAGCCCCTGACCCGATTTTCCATGGACCGCTTGCAGCAAAGCGGTTCATTTTATTATCCCCACCGGCGGGGAGAGAAAAAGCCGGAGAGCAGAATGCTCAGAAAGGAAACATCATGAGAAGAATTGCCGCCATCGTCCTGGCCATGCTGATGATGCTGGCCCTGAGTGCCACCGCCTTTGCCGAGTCCACCGTGCCCAGCGGCGTGGAGGACGGCGTGCTCACCATCGCCATGGAGTGCGCCTATGCCCCCTATAACTGGACCCAGGGCGACGACTCCAACGGCGCCGTGCCCATCGCCAATGTGCCCGGTTCCTACGCCAACGGCTATGACGTGATGATCGGCAAGATGATCTGCGAGGCCAACGGCTGGGAGCTGGAGGTCATCCAGTCCGACTGGGATTCCCTGGTCCCCGGGGTTCAGACCGGTACTTTTGACGCGGTCATCGCCGGCCAGTCCATGACCGCCGAGCGCGCCGAGCAGGTCGATTTTGCCGGCCCTTACTTCTATGCCACCATCGTCTGCCTGACCAAGGCTGACAGCCCCTATGCCTCCGCCACTTCCATCGCCGATCTGGCCGGCGCCTCCTGCACCGCGCAGATCGCCACCATCTGGTATGATACCTGCCTGCCCCAGATCGAGGGCGCCAACATGATGACCGCCGCCGAGACCGCCCCCGCCATGCTGATGGCGCTGGAGACCGGCATGGTCGATTTCGTCTGCACCGATATGCCCACCGCCCAGGGCGCTGTGGCCGCCTATCCCGATATGGTGATCCTGGACTTCTCCGGTACGGACGGCGACTTCCAGTTTACCGAGGAGGAGCGTGCGGAGAACGTGAACATCGGCGTGTCCCTGATGAAGGGAAACACCGAACTGCGTGAGGCCATCGACAGCGTGCTGTCCGAGATGACCGCGGAGGACTTCAACGAACTGATGGCCCAGGCCATCGAGATCCAGCCTCTGAGCGAGGATTGATCCTCAGAATCTGAGGGGGCGGTGAGCGCTGTTTCACCGCCCCGATTTCCTGTTGTCGGAAGGAGAGTAACCATGACGAAGTTTGCCCAGCTCGGCGCGGATATTGCCAAGCTCTGGCTGAAATACGGACATTCCTACATCAGCGGTATTGAAAATACCCTGATCCTGGCCCTGGTCGGCACGCTGATCGGCTGCCTGATCGGCTTCATCTGCGGTATCCTCAATACGATCCCCAGCGGAAAGAACGACCATCCTCTCAAGCGCTTTTTCCTGGGGCTCATCCGGGTGGTGATCCGCATCTATGTAGAGGTCTTCCGCGGCACTCCCATGGTGCTGCAGGCGGTGTTCCTCTATTACGGCCTGCCCTATTTCACGGATAACGCGGTGAAGTTCAGCTCCGTCTGGGCGGCGGCGATCGTGGTCGTCTCCATCAACACCGGCGCTTACATGGCTGAGAGCGTCCGCGGCGGCATCATCTCCGTGGATCCGGGTCAGACTGAGGGCGCCAAGGCCATCGGCATGACCCACGTGCAGACCATGACCAGCGTCATTCTTCCGCAGGCGCTGCGCAACATCATGCCCCAGATCGGCAACAACTTCATCATCAACGTGAAGGATACCTCCGTCATGTT
>CAMNKQ010000097.1 GCA_946542465.1 uncultured Clostridia bacterium
GGTGTGGCAATCCGCATCTCCAAAAAGCCGCAGAATTTCAGGCTTTTCAAGGAGAAACAGATCCCTTCGCCCACGGCCAGTGTGAGCACTGGCCTCGGAATGACAGGCTTGGGGTTTGTCTACACATTGACGCTTGATTTCATCCTGACAGTACCAAAAGTTCCAATATGTGGTAATAAAATCACCCCATATTGACCCAAATGAGCAGAGCGCGCGGGGGCGCGCTCTGCCCAAAAAGGGTTTATGCTTCGATTGTATCAGAGCTTCCTCTGATCAGCCGATGGTGGCGTAAACAACAGCCTGCTGGAAGTCAAACAGGGAGTTGCACTCCAGGTTGTCGATCTTGTCGTTCATGACATCGTAGTAGACGTTGGAGTACAGAGGAACCTCGGGCAGGTACTCGTTCCACGCGTCGATGAAGTCGACCCAGGTCTTCAGGTAGCCTTCGTCGTCGCCGGCCTCAACACCGTAGACCATTTTCATGGACAGGTCGTCCAGTTCCTTGCTGTCGGTGAAGTTGGAGTTGTAGCCCATGGCATAATACTCGGGGTTGGACTCCTCGGTGACGAAAGCGTAGGACTGGTCGTACATGGCGGTGAAGTTGGAGGCCAGGTTGTACATGCCGTAGGTCTTCACACCGTACTGCTCGCCGACGGTGGCGTCACGGTACATATAGTTCAGCAGGTCGTCGAAGGACATGACGTTCTGGTTGATCTGCATACCGGCAGCCTTGGTCTGCTCGCCGTTGGCCAGCATGACGGCCAGCAGCTCGGAGACGGAGTTACCCTCGGAGGAGGACCACTCGATGATCAGAGGCATGAGGATGCGGCCGTCGTCCAGGGTGACGTTGTGCTTGTAGTCGCCGGCTTCTTCCTCGGTGACTTCCTTGTAGCGGATGCCTTCCTTGTACTCGTTGCCCTCGGCATCGAGCACCCAGCCGTCGGCTTCCAGCTCAGCAATGGCGGAATCCAGGCTGTAGGCATAGGAGTTCAGGCGCTCGGCCAGCTCTTCCTTGGCGTCCTGATACATCCACATGGACAGGCCGTAAGGGCCGTCAACGACGGAGCCGAAGCCCTGGCAGAACTGGTTGGCAAACTCGTTGCGGTCGAGCAGGTAGGCGACAGCGTGACGGACAGCCTTGAACTGGGTGGGACCGAAGTCGCACTGGAACATCAGCTTGCCGTAGCCGTTGCGCTCATAGCTGACGGTCTTGAAGCCGCCGGCCTCTTCCATATCCAGAGCGGCGTTGACCTGGTCACCGTCGGTCAGGGTGGACAGGAAGTCAATGGAACCGGTCTTCAGGGCGTCCAGCATGGTCTCCTGGTTGGCCTTGACAATGATAATGGTCTCGACAGAGGGCTTCTGACCCTCGAAGTTGCCGGCGTAGTTCTCGTTGATCTTCAGGGTGGCGGTCAGAGCGGCCTGGTTGAACTCAACAAGGCTGTAGGGGCCGGCAGAGATGCGGCCGTCGTAGATCCAACGGGCGGCATCGACCTCGGAGGCGACCAGCTCGCCGCCATCCAGATAAGCGCCTTCGCCGTCGTCCTTCACGCTCAGCTCAGCAGAGGCATACTGCTTGAGGGGCAGAGGACGCAGGGAAGCGTAGTTCATATCGAAGTAGTAGGGCAGGAAATCCGCAGAGATGGTGATGGAGTAGGTGTAATCGTCGATCAGGTGCAGGCCGGAGATGTAGTTGACCTCGCCGCTCTGATACTCAGGGCCGCCGACAATCGTCTCAGGAGTGGTCTTGGCACCGGACTCCTTGGTGGCGGGAGAGAGAGCAACCAGCTCATAGGCCACAAAGTCGGCCGCGGTGATGGGATCGCCGTTGTTGTAGACAAGGCCTTCCTTGATCTTGACGGTGTAGGTCTTGGTGCCGTCTTCGTTCTCGACGGAATCCATTTCCTCGGCAACGCTCTGGTTCATGACCAGCTGGCCGCCCTGGTCGGTGACAACGACGTCATAGTCGTCGATCAGGTCGCGCAGGGTCTTGTCGGCGGCGTTGTTGGTCCACCAGGCATTGCCCAGGTCACCGGAGAGCTCGGTGGTGGAGCCGTAGATGATCTGGTTGAGGTTCTCAGAAGCGGGAGCGGCCTCTTCGGCGGGCTCTTCAGCGGCTTCCTCGGCAGCCTCTTCAGCGGGCTCCTCAGCGACTTCCTCGGCAGCCTCTTCGGCGGGGGCCTCAGCGGGCTCTTCGGCGGTCTCTTCCGCAGCGGGAGCTTCCGTGGCAGCGGGGGCAGCCTGCTGACCGCAAGCGGCGAACACGCCAACGCACATCAGAACAGCCATGAGAAGAGCAAGCAGTTTCTTTGCGTTTTTCATTTGTTTCCTCCAAATCGTATTTTATTAAGCACCTTGCGGTGCATAATAAGCTTAGTGTTTCCCGGGCCCTGTATACTCATACCCGGGCAGTTCTCCCTGTAGGATATAGTTTGCCCCTTATAAGGGTTATATGGAATTTTATCATATTGCGGTAGAAAGTGCAAGCATTTTTGCTCAATTCCATTAAAACATTAAAGTAAAAACCGCGGCGCTGGTGCGCCGCGGCTTACGATTAACGATTCAATTACTGTCAACTATTGCTGATAGTGGTGGGCGTCCTGCAGGACCATTTCCTTGACCTTCAGCAGACGGACCTTGGTGGCGTTCTCGTTCTCCTCCAGCTTCATGGAGATGTACTTGATGTTGCCCTCCAGCTCGGGGATCATGACGTACTCCAGCGCGTTGACGCGGCGGCGGGTCTTCTCGATCTCCTCCGCCAGCAGCTGCATCGTCTTTTCCACCTGGGCCAGCTCCAGCATGTCCTCAAACACGCGGGCCAGCTTGTCCAGGGCGTCGTCCAGCTCGCCCGAGGTCTGGGCGAAGCCGTAGGGATAGATCTCCGAGGGGTCGTTGTTCTTGGTGTGGAAGCTGTACTGCGGGACATTGACGCTCATGATGTTCTTGAAATCCATGCCGAGCTCCACGCTCTGCCGGGGGTAGAGGAGCGCCTGCTCCAGCATCTCCGGCGACATGATGGCGCTGGCCACCTGCAGGGACGCAAAGGCCCCGGTCAGGCCCTCCTCCACGCGCACACGCAGCTGCTTGTTGAGCTTGACCACGTCCATGAACTGACGCATCAGCTCATCCCGCTTGTCCTTGAGCAGCTTGTGGCCGCGGCGGGCGGTTTTCAGACGGCCCTTGAGCTGGTTCAAGACCATACGGGTCGGGGTTACCGCGGTATTTGCCACTTCGTCGTCACCTTCCTTTCCTTCGATCGGGCGGCTTACTTCGACGCCGGCAGATACTTCTCGATCATCTCGGGCTTGATACGCTTCAGCTCACGCCGCGGCAGGATGCTCAGCAGTTCCCAGCCCAGATCCAGGGTCTCCTGGATGGAGCGGTTGGTGCTGTTGCCCTGGGAGACGTAGCGCTTCTCGAACTCATCGGCGAACTTGGCGAAGAGCTTGTCGTCGTCCGACAGGGCCGCCTCGCCCAGAATGGTCATGAGCTCCTTGGCGTCCTTGCCGCGGGAGTAGGCGGCGAAGAGCTGGTTCATGGTGCCGGCATGGTCCTCGCGGGTCTTGCCGACGCCGATGCCCTTGTCCTTCAGACGGCTCAGGGAGGGCAGCACGTCCACGGGAGGCACGATGCCCTTGCGGTGCAGCTCGCGGCTCAGGATGATCTGGCCCTCGGTGATGTAACCGGTCAGGTCGGGGATGGGGTGGGTCTTGTCGTCCTCGGGCATGGTCAGAATGGGGATCATGGTGATGGAGCCCTTCTTGCCCTGGCGGCGGCCGGCGCGCTCATAGAGGGTGGCCAGGTCGGTGTACAGATAGCCGGGATAGCCGCGGCGTCCGGGCACTTCCTTCTTGGCCGCGGAGACCTCACGCAGCGCCTCGGCGTAGTTGGTGATATCGGTCAGGATGACCAGCACCTGCATGTCCTTCTCGAAGGCCAGATACTCCGCCGCGGTCAGGGCCACGCGCGGGGTGGCGATACGCTCGACAGCGGGGTCGTTGGCCAGGTTTGAGAAGACGACGGTGCGGTCGATGGCGCCGGTGCGGCGGAAGTCGTTGATGAAGTACTCCGACTCCTCAAAGGTGATGCCGATGGCGGCAAAGACGACGGCGAAGGTCTCGTTGTCGCCCAGCACGCGGGCCTGACGGGCGATCTGGGCGGCGAGGGCCGCGTGGGGCAGACCGGAGCCGGAGAAGATCGGCAGCTTCTGGCCGCGGACCAGGGTGTTCAGGCCGTCGATGGTGCTCACGCCGGTCTGGATAAACTCGGCGGGATAGGCGCGGGCGGCGGGGTTCATGGGCAGGCCGTTGATGTCCATGTGGGCGTCGGCCAGGATGGCGGGGCCGCCGTCGATGGGATTGCCCATGCCGTTGAAGACGCGGCCCAGCATATCCTCGGAGACGGCCAGCTGCTGGGGGTGACCCAGGAAGCGGACCTTGCTTTCGGCCAGGTTGATGCCCTGGGCGGATTCAAACAGCTGTACGACCGCGCGGTCGCCCTCGACCTCGAGGACCTTGCAGCGGCGGACGTCGCCGTTGGGCAGCTCGATCTCACCCAGCTCGTCGTAGGTGACGCCCTCGACATGTTCCACGACCATCAGAGGGCTCGCGATCTCGCGTATGGTTTTGTATTCTTTAATCATGCGTCCTCACCTCCGGCAATGACCTCTTCGATCTCCTTCTTCATTTCCGCGGCGATGCCGTCATAGTCGGCGGCATAGGTCTCGGCGTCGGCCATCTTGGCCCGGCCGATCCTCTCGCGCGCGTCGATGGCGAAGAGCCCGTTCATATCGGCGCCCTTGTCCAGGGCCTCGCGGCAGAGGCTGTCATACTGCAGCACCAGATCCAGCAGCCTGAACTGCTTGCCGTAGGAGGAGTAGGCGTCCTCGTCCACAAAGGCGTTCTGCTGCAGGAAGTCCTCGCGGATCATCTTGGCCGTCTCCATGGTGAGGCGGTCCGCCGGGCTCAGCGCGTCCTGGCCGACCAGGCGCACGATCTCCTGCAGCTCGCTCTCCTCCTGGAGGATGTGCATGGCCTTGGTGCGGTTCTTCATGTAGCCCTCCCCGAATTCCTTGGTGTACCAGGGAGCCAGGGTGTCCAGATACAGGGAGTAGGAGGTCAGCCAGTTGATGGCCGGGAAGTGACGGGCATAGGCCAGGGAGGAGTCCAGCGCCCAGAAGACCTTGACGATACGCATGGTCGCCTGGGAGACAGGCTCGGAGATATCGCCGCCCGGAGGCGACACGGCGCCGATGGCGGTGACGGAGCCCTGGCGGTCGTCGGAGCCCAGGCACTGCACCACGCCGGCCCGTTCGTAGAACTGGCTCAGACGGGAGGCCAGGTAGGCGGGATAGCCCTCTTCACCGGGCATCTCCTCCAGACGGCCGGACATCTCACGCAG
>CAMNKQ010000098.1 GCA_946542465.1 uncultured Clostridia bacterium
CTGTATTGGTGTATAAGTGTATACAGAAATACACCCCCCTGAAAGGAGCCTTCCCCATGCTGGAGCTTTCGCCGAAAACCAACCTCCTGGAGGAGAACGATTACCGCTATTCCCTGCAGGATGTGCCGGAACCGATCCTGTACCGGGACGTATACAGCTATGACGAGGTGCCCAAGGTGGCCTTCAACCATCGGCGCGTGCCCATGAATATGCCGGAGGATATCTGGATCACCGATACCTCCTTCCGGGACGGACAGCAGTCTGTAAACCCCTATACCCCCGACCAGATCGTGGAACTGTTCAAGATGCTCTCCCGCCTGGGCGGCCCCTACGGCCTGATCCGGCAGACGGAGTTTTTCATCTACTCCAAGCGGGATAAGGAGGCGATCCAGCGCTGCATGGATCTGGGCCTCAAGTTCCCGGAGATCACCACCTGGATCCGCGCCAGCCGGGAGGACTTCAAGGCGGTGCGGGATCTGGGCATCCGGGAGACCGGCATCCTGGTCTCCTGCAGCGACTACCACATCTTCAAAAAGCTGAAGATGAGCCGCCGCCAGGCCATGGAGCACTATCTGGCCACGGTGAAGGACGCCTTTGAGGCCGGGGTCATGCCCCGCTGCCATCTGGAGGATATCACCCGGGCCGACTTCTACGGCTTCGTGGTGCCCTTTGTCAACGAGCTCATGAAGCTCTCGGACGAGGCGGGCATCCCCGTGCGCATCCGCGCCTGCGATACCATGGGCTACGGCGTGCCCTATACCGAGGTGGCCCTGCCCCGCAGCGTGCCGGGCATCATCTATGGCCTGCAGCACTACTCCGGCGTGGAGAGCGAGAACCTGGAATGGCACGGCCACAACGATTTCTACAAGGCCGTCTCCAACGCCGCCACCGCCTGGCTCTACGGGGCCAGCGGCGTCAACTGCTCGCTCTTGGGCATCGGCGAGCGCACCGGCAACATCCCCCTGGAGGCGATGGTCTTTGAGTACGCCTCCCTGCGCGGCTCGCTGGACGGCATGGACCCCACGGTCATCACCGAGATCGGGGAGTATTTCAAGAACGAGATCGGCTATGCCATCCCGCCCATGACCCCCTTTGTGGGCCGCAACTTCAACGTGACCCGCGCCGGCATCCATGCCGACGGCCTGTTGAAGGACGAGGAGATCTACAACATTTTCAACACCGAAAAACTGCTGCACCGCCCGGCCTCCGTGGCCATCAGCAAGAACTCCGGCCTCGCGGGCATCGCTTACTGGGTGAACCAGAACTACGGCCTGAAAGGCGAGCGGGAGCTCACCAAGCACAGCCCTCTGGTCATCAAGCTCAAGGACTGGGTGGATGAGCAGTATGAGGACGGCCGCACCGCCGCCCTCTCCAACGAGGAGCTGGAGGGCAAGATCGACCAGCTGAGCTGCGGCGTGTTGAGCAAGTGAGGGAACAGAGATGAAAGAGCATAAAAGCATTTCCATCGCCGATCAGATCTTTGAACAGCTGGAGCGGGATATCCTGGCCGGCAAGTATCAGCGGGGCGAGGCCCTGAGCGAGCTGGGCCTGGCCAAACAGCTGGGCGTGAGCCGCACCCCCATCCGGGAGGCGATCCGCCGCCTGGAGCAGGAGAACATCCTGCAGGAGACGGGCCGCGGCCTGCTGGTCGTGGGCATCTCCTGGGAGGACATGATGGACATGTACGAGATCCGCATGCAAATCGAGGGCCTGGCGGCGCGCCGGGCCGCCGAGCGCATCACGGAGGCGGAGCTGGCCGCCATGCGCGACACGCTGGACCTGCAGCGCTATTATGTGGAAAAGGGCGGCGAGAGCAACTCCGCCCAGATCAAGAATCTGGACTCCCAGTTCCACGAGCAGCTCTATCAGAACAGCGGCAGCAAGGCCTACTGCGACACGCTGCTCTCCCTGCACAAGAAGATCACCAAGTTCCGCATGGCCTCGGTCTCCAAGAAGAGCCGTGCGCTGCAGTCGCTGGCGGAGCACGAGACCATCTATCAGGCCCTGGCCGCCCACGACGGGGAGGCCGCGGCCCGGGCTGCCACGGAGCATGTCCGCCAGGCGCGGGAGCGCATCCGGACGATCGAGACGAAGGAGAACTGAGACATGGGATACAATCTTGCGGAAAAAATCATCGCCTCCCATCTGCTGTCCGGCAGCCTGACACCGGGGGAGGAGATCGCCCTGCGCATCGACCAGACGCTGACCCAGGACGCCACCGGCACCATGGCCTATCTGGAATTTGAGGCCATGGGCGTGGAGCGGGTGCTCACCGAGCGCTCCGTGGCCTACATCGACCACAACACCCTCCAGTCCGGCTTTGAGAACGCCGACGACCACCGCTACATCCAGTCGGTGGCCAAAAAGCACGGCATCTGGTTCTCCCGGCCCGGCAACGGCATCTGCCATCAGGTTCATCTGGAGCGCTTCGGCATCCCCGGCAAAACCCTGATCGGATCGGACAGCCACACGCCCACCGCCGGCGGCCTGGGCATGCTGGCCTTCGGCGCGGGCGGCCTGGACGTGGCGGTGGCCATGGGCGGCGGCGCCTACTGCATCACCATGCCCCGGGTGATAAAAGTCGAGCTCAGCGGGGCGCTGCAGCCCTTTGTCACGGCCAAGGACCTGAGTCTGGAGCTGCTGCGGCAGCTCTCGGTCAAGGGCGGCGTCGGCAAGATCATCGAGTGGGGCGGCGAGGGCGTCGCGACCCTCTCGGTCCCCGAGCGCGCCACCATCACCAACATGGGCACGGAGCTGGGCGCCACCACCTCCATTTTTCCCTCCGATGAGCGGACGCGGGCCTTCCTCAAGGCCCAGGGCCGGGAGCAGGACTATGTGCCGCTGACCCCGGACGCGGACGCGGCGTATGAGCGCGTCATCCGCATCGACCTCTCCACCCTGGAACCGCTGATCGCCTGCCCCCACATGCCCGACCGGGTCGTGACGGTGAAGAGCCTCAGCGGCACCAAGGTGGATCAGGTCTGTATCGGCTCCTGCACCAATTCTTCGCTTTTCGATATGCTCAAGGCGGCGGCTATGCTGAAGGGCCGTACCATCGACCCCGGTGTCAGCATGTCGGTCTCGCCCGGCTCCAAACAGGTGCTGAGCATGCTGGCCGACTGCGGGGCTCTCTCGGATATCCTCGCCTCCGGGGCGCGGCTGCTGGAATGCGCCTGCGGCCCCTGCATCGGCATGGGCTTTTCGCCCAATTCCGGCGGCGTGAGCCTGCGCACCTTCAACCGCAACTTTGAGGGCCGCAGCGGCACCCGGGACGCCAAGGTCTATCTGGTCTCGCCCGAGACCGCCGTGGCCGCGGCCCTCACCGGAACCATCACCGATCCCCGGGAGCTGGGGATCCCGGCCCTGCGGATAAAGCTGCCGGAGCGCTTCAAGCTGGACGACAGCGCCATCCTCCCCCCCGCGCCGCCCGAGGAGGCGGCAAGCGTGGAGGTCCTGCGCGGGCCCAACATCAAGGCCTGCCCCAAGGGCAAGCCCGTGCCCGACAGTCTCAGCGTCACGGTGGGGCTCAAGGTGGGCGACAACATCACCACCGACCACATCATGCCCGCCGGGGCCAAGATCCTGCCCTACCGCTCCAACGTGCCCAAGCTCTCTCAGTTCTGCTTTGAGGTCTGCGATCCCGGTTTTGCCGAGCGGGCCAAGGCCCTGGGCGAGTGCGTGATCCTGGGCGGCAGCAACTACGGCCAGGGCTCCTCCCGGGAGCACGCGGCCCTGGTGCCGCTGTACCTGGGCGTGCGGGCCGTGATCGCCAAGAGCTTCGCCCGCATCCATATCGCCAATCTCATCAACGCCGGCATCCTGCCCCTGAGCTTTGAAAATCCGGACGACTATGACCGGATCGCCCAGGGGGATGCAATCTGCCTGAAAAACATCCATGAGGGCCTGGAGAGCGGGCGCTTCACCCTGGAGGTGAAGGGCAGGAGCGTAACGCTCCTGGGAAGCTTCTCCCCGCGCCAGAGAACGGTGCTGCTCGCCGGCGGCCTGCTGAATGCCACAAGGGAGGGACTTGTCTGATGGAAGAGTTTATCCGGGCGTCCGTCGCCCATTTTGAGACGCTGCTGCGCGAGCAGCTCAAGCGCCAGGAGACCATGGAAAAGGGCGCTGCCAAGCGGGATTACAGCCAGGCGGAGCACATCACCATCGGCATCATCGGCGGAGACGGCATCGGCCCCATCATCGTCTCCGAGGCCCGGCGCGTGCTGGAAAGACTGCTGAAGGAGGAGATCGCCTCCGGCCGGGTGGAGCTGCGGGACATCGAGGGCCTGACCCTGGAAAACCGCCTGGCCCAGGGCAAGGCGGTGCCGGAGGAGGTGCTCGCAGCCATCAAGAGCTGCGATGTGCTGCTCAAAGGACCCACCACCACGCCCAAGGGCGGCACGCTGGAGAGCGCCAATGTGACCTTGCGGCGGGAGCTGGACCTCTATGCCAATGTCCGGCCCGTGACCGTGCCCGAGGAGGGGATCGACTGGATCTTCTTCCGGGAGAATACAGAGGGCGAGTACGCCCTGGGCAGCCGCGGCATCGAGCTGCCCGGTAAGCTGAGCATGGATTTCAAGGTGACCACCGACGCGGGAACCCGCCGGATCGCCCGGGCGGCCTTCGAGTATGCCCGCCAGAACGGGAAAGACAAGCTGGCCATCGTCACCAAGGCCAACATCATGAAAAAGACCGACGGTGCCTTCTCCCGCATCGCCCATGAGGTCGCCGCGGACTACCCGGAGATCCACTGTGACGACTGGTACATCGACATCATGACGGCGAACCTCCTCAATCCCGCCGTCCGCTCCCAGTATCAGGTCTTTCTGCTGCCCAACCTCTACGGCGATATCATCACCGACGAGGCCGCCCAGATCCAGGGCGGCGTTGGCACCGCGGGCAGCGCCAACATGGGCGACAGCTATGCCATGTTCGAGGCCATCCACGGCTCCGCCCCCCGGAAGATCGAGGCAGGGGAAGGGGATTACGCCAATCCGGCCAGCATCCTCAAGGCGTCCGAGCTGCTGCTGCGTCACATCACCATGGCGGACAAGGCCGATCGGCTGGCCGCGGCGCTGCGTATCTGCACGGAGGAGGAAAAGCGCGTGGTGGTCACCGGCCACCGGGACGGCGCCACCTGCCGGGAGTTTGCGGATTATCTGCTGGAAAAGCT
>CAMNKQ010000099.1 GCA_946542465.1 uncultured Clostridia bacterium
ACGGTGGTGGCGCCGTCGGCCTTGCGGGCGATCAGCGCGGGCAGATCCCGGCGGCTGGCCTTGGCGACGCCGCGCCCGGTCTTGCCCAGGTATTCGATCTCCTCATGGGTCAGGCCCGCCTTCAGGCGGCCGCCGATGACGGCGATGGTGGCGGGGACGGCGCCGTTGTCGCGGATGGTCTGCTCCACCAGCAGGGCGGTCTCCACATTCTTGGGATAGGGCATACCGTGGGAGATGATGGTGCTCTCCAGCGCCACGATGGGCTTGCCGGCGGCCAGCGCCTCCCGTACCTCGGGGGAAACGTCCAGATACTTGTTCATAAAAACCTCCAAACCGTGTTGATTGTTGATAAGAGAATTATAGGAAATTGCAGCAAAATGTCAAGCCTTGTCCCGGAGCCGGTCATAGGCCCAGGCCATGACGTGCACGGCCTGTTCAAAGCGGCCTGTCTCGATGGCCTCTTTCAGTTCCTCCGGGCTCAGGAGCAGGACGTTCAGGTATTCGTCCTCGTCCAGGTGCTGCCCATCCACCCGGCGGCAGTTTCGCGCCCGGAAGACATAAGCGTAGTTGTCGGCCATGGTGGCCTGGGAGGGCACGGTCAGCAGCGCTTCCCAATCCTCGGAGACATAGCCGGTCTCCTCCCGCAGCTCCCGTTTGGCAGCGGCCAGGGGGTCCTCCTGTCCCGGATCGTTCCGACTGCCGTACTGCCGATCCCCCAGGCGGTCGATACCGCCGGCGGGAAACTCCGTGGTTACCTGATGGAGTCCCGGGCGATACTGCTGGACACAGAGATAGCGCCCAGCCTCGTCGGTGGCGACGATCACGCAGTAATTTTTCCGGCTGTAGGTGTAATAGGGCCCGCTCACCCGGCCCTCCGGCGTGTCGTACCAGACCTCCCGCAGGTCGATCCATTTGTTTTCCACAAAATGCTTGACGGAATGCTCTTTTAAATCCAGTTCCATGCTTTCTCCTCCTTGTTCCGCCGTGATTATACCGCATCCGCCACACGCTTGCCAAGAGGAACCTTTTGCGCTGTCCTGCGTCCAAGGAACCAGGAGGTGGGACGATGGAAAACTTCATCCCCTACGAGAAGCTCTCGAAAAAGAAACAGCGGGAGCGCAGCAAAGCCCAGCGGACACTCTGGCAGCGCAGCCCGATCACCCGGCGGAGCGAGAATCCCAAAGCCTATAAACGCAGCAAAGCACGAAAAGACGATTTTGACGATCGCTTTCCGTGCTTTGTGTTGTTTTAACTGATTTTATTTCAGCTCGAATTTATCCGGGCCGACGCCGCAGACGGGGCAGACAAAGTCGTCGGGCAGTTCCTCGCCCTCATAGATATAGCCGCAGACGCTGCAGACCCAGGCGGTCGCCGCCGCGGGCGCCTGCTCGGCCACCGGCTCACCCCCGCCCAGCACGGAGCCGGCCACGGCCTCGGCCAGGGCGTCCAAAGCCTCCCGCTTGTCCGCGTCGGGAGAGGAGAAGATGGTCACGGTCTCGCCCACGAAACTCACGTTGGTCAGGCGCTCCAGGATCTCCTTCATGAGCTTGCCGGACAGCGGCGACCAGCTGCCGTTCTCCACCAGGGCGAAGCAGCGGTTCTGCAGGTTGTGGGCCTCCAGATCCAGCAGGAAGTTCTTCATCGGCGTGAAGATGCCCATGTTGTAGGTGATGGAGGCCAAGACGATGTGGCTGCAGCGGAAGGCCTCGGCGATCAGCTCACTCACATGGGTTTTGGACACGTCATAGACGGCCACGTCGGCCACGCCGCTCTGGGAGATCTTGGCCGCGATGGCGTTGGCCGCGCTCTCGGTCCCGCCGTAGACGGAGCCGTAGACCACCATGACGGCCTGCTCCTCGGGGGTATAGCTGCTCCAGAGGCTGTACTTCTCCAGGATCCAGCCCAGGTTCTCCCGCCAGACCGGGCCGTGGGTGGGACAGAGCATCTTGATGTCCACCGTGCCGGCCTTGGCCAGCACATCCTGCACCTGCTTGCCGTATTTGCCCACGATGTTGGTGTAGTAGCGCCGCGCGTCGGGCAGCCAGTCCTTCTCAAAGTCCACCTCGTCGGCGAAGAGATTGCCGTTGAGGGCGCCAAAGCTGCCGAAGGCGTCGGCGGAGAAGAGGATGCCGGAGACGTCGTCATAGGTCATCATGACCTCGGGCCAGTGGACCATCGGAGCCATGACGAAGGTCAGGGTATGCTTGCCCACGTTCAGGGTGTCGCCCTCGCCCACCAGGATGGCCCGGTCGGCGATGTCGCAGGCGAAAAACTGGTTGAGGATGATAGCGGCAGCATGGGTGCAGACCACCTGGGCTTTGGGATAGCGCACCAGTACCTCGGAGATGGCGGAGCTGTGGTCGGGCTCCATGTGGTCGACCACCAAATAGTCCAGCTCCCGGCCGTCCAGCACGGCAGTCAGGTTCTCAAAGAACTGCCCGGTGACGGAGCGATCCACCGTGTCGAACAGCACGGTCTTCTCGTCCAGCAGCAGGTAGGAGTTATAGGCCACACCGCGGGGAATGGGATAGACGTTTTCGAAAAGCTGGATGCGCCGGTCGCTCACACCGATGTAGGCGATGTCGTCGGTCACGGCCCGCACGCTGCCGATGCCGGCAAATTTTTTCTTGCCCGCGAAAGGCGCGCCTTCCGCGGCGGGCTCCTCCGCAAAGGCACTGCCGCCCAGCACGCCCGCCACCGCCAGGCCGGCGGCGCCGGAAGCGGCGGCTTTGAGAAAATCGCGTCTGCTCAGTTCCGTGTTCATAGGATTCTCCTCCTTGTGTTCGTTGTTTTTTGTTCAAAAGCTCGTTTCGGGCCGTTTTCAGCTTTTGTCGTTGGCCATCATCAGGCGGATGACCTCCCGGTCCGTACTGCGCATACCGTCCCGGGCGATGGTGCTGACGGCGCGGATGGTATTCTCCACGCCCGTGACCACAATGCCGTCGCCGCCGTAGAATTGGCTGTCATGCATGTACATGCGCATACCCAGCATCCCGGCCTCCACCGCCGAGGCGATCTTGGCCGCGCAGCTGGCCTTGGCCCCATCGCAGAGCATGCCGGAGTTGATGGCCAGGGCGTTGACGATGGTGTGGGCGATCTCCTTGTATTTGCCGCCGTAGAGGTAGCAGATGCCGGCGCCCGCGCCCGCCCCGGCACTGGTGGCGCCGCAGTAGGCCGAGAGGGTGCCGATGCCGGTTTTCAGGTGGATGGTCACCAGGTTCGACACCAGCAGCGCCCGGAACAGCATCTCTTCCGAGACACCGCACTCCCGCGCGTAGATGATGACCGGCACCGAGGCGGTGAGACCCTGGTTGCCGCTGCCGGAGTTGATGACCACCGGCATCTCGCAGCCGTCCATCCGCGCGTCCGAGCCGGCAGCGGCCCAGGCCTTGGCCCGGTTGTGCACGCTGTTGCCGTAGGACAGGAGCAGGATGCGCCCGATGCCGGCGCCGAAATCGCCGTGGAGGCCGGCCTCTGCGATGGCCATGTTGCAGTCGATCTGCCGCTGCAGGATTTCCCGCACGTCCTCGATCTTCGCCTCATCGGCAAAGCGGACGATGTCCTCCACGTTCAAAAGCGTCCGGTTCTCCGGGGCCTGGGCAACGGCG
Source organism: uncultured Clostridia bacterium (assembly GCA_946542465.1). Taxonomy (GTDB): domain Bacteria; phylum Bacillota; class Clostridia; order Oscillospirales; family Oscillospiraceae; genus Limivicinus. The sequence continues at coordinate 3,609 of CAMNKQ010000099.1, forward strand.
GTGGAGAAGGGCTTTTCCAACAAAATCTCCCCGTTATGGCGGAGACAGACCACGTTGGTATGCTGGTTGACGATGCGGACATAGGCGCTGTCCGGCCCATCGAAGAGTTCCACGGCCAGATCGAAGGGGATCTCACTCTCCGCCTCCCGGAGGCGGATGTCCGCCGTCTCCAGATAGCGGTCCAGAGCCTCAAGCTGTTCCTCCGTCGCCCCGGCCAGCACCTCCAGCTCCCGCGCGGCCTCACCGAAGCAGAGTCCGGCGGCCACCGCCGTCCGGAGGCCCTTGCGCCCGCCGGTGTTGGGGACAATGACGCTCTTGACGTTTTTGATGATGTTGCCGCTGACTGTCAGCACGCAGCGTTCGGGCATGCGGCCCAGGGTCTCCCGGGCCAGCGCCGCCGCGAAGGCCACGGCGATCGGCTCGGTGCAGCCCATGGCGGGCACCAGTTCTTCTCTCAGAATTTCCAGGTAGTTTGTATAGATGGTTTGATCCACAGGGATCTCCTCCGTTTCTCTGTCACACGCCCGGTCCGGTTTCCTCCCTATCCAGTACTAAGTATACTTTACTAAATTGCCGTGCAAAGGTCAAGCACAGAGTCACCGCTTTTCGGCACGCTTTCGGTTCTCTTTTACAGGCCTTCTCCCACCGGTTCTTGCATTTCCCGCCGCTTTGTTTTAAGATAAAAGCGACATACCGCGGCGGCCCAGTCCGTCCGAGAAACAGGGAGGAAACACCATGGAATATTCCGAGCTTATCCAAAAACGCTATTCCTGCAAAAAGTACGACGGCCGCCCCGCGGAGGCGGACAAGCTGCAGGCGGTGCTGGAGGCCGGGCGTCTCGCCCCCACGGCCAAGAACCTGCAGGAGCAGCACATCTATGTGCTCCAGTCGCCGGAGGCTCTGGCCAAGATGGACAAGGTGACGCCCTGCCGCTACGGCGCGAGCACGGTTCTCTGCGTCGCCTTCAACAAGGAGAACGTCTACACCTATCCCGGCGGAGGCCGCACGTCCGGCGTGGAGGACGCCACCATCGTGGCTACCCACATGATCCTCGCCGCCTGCAACGCGGGGCTCGACAGCTGCTGGATCAACAATTTTGATCCCGAGGCTCTGGCCGCTGATCTGGGTCTGCCCGAGAATGAGGAGATCCTCATGCTGATGGATCTGGGCTATGCCGCCCCGGGCTTTGCGCCGCTGCCCAATCACAGCCGCCGGAAAGAGCTCAGTGAGACGGTGAGCTTTCTTTGATTCGGAGTATAAGATGCAAAAAATCCTGCCGCGTTTGCGGCAGGATTTTTTGGTTTCTATGAGGATTACTCCTCGCCCATGGCGACCTTGACGGCCTTGATGGCGAAGGTCATGGTGCGGCCCATGGCGATACCGGCCATCAGGCAGGGATAGTTGTTCACGAAGAAGCCTCCGGAGCAGTCGCCGGTGACGAACAGGCCGGGGATCGGCTCGCGGTCCTCGTCAATGGCCTGGGCCTTCTCGTTGATGAGGATGCCCTGCT
>CAMNKQ010000100.1 GCA_946542465.1 uncultured Clostridia bacterium
GCGGCTACCTCAGCCCCTACATGGTCACCGATACCGACAAGATGGAAGCCGTCATCGACGATGCGCTGATCCTCATCACCGATAAGAAGATCTCCAACATTCAGGAGATTCTGCCCCTGCTGGAGCAGATTGTCAAGGCCGGCCGCAAGCTCCTCATCATCGCTGAGGACGTCGAGGGCGAGGCCCTGGCCACCATCGTTCTGAACAAGCTGCGCGGCACCTTCACCTGCGTGTGCGTCAAGGCCCCCGGTTTTGGCGATCGCCGCAAAGAGATGCTGCAGGATATCGCCATCCTGACCGGCGGTCAGGTCGTGTCCAGCGAGCTGGGCATGGAGCTGAAGGAAGTCGGTCTGGAGGTTCTGGGCCAGGCCCATCAGGTCAAGGTCACCAAGGAGAACACCGTCATCGTCGACGGCGCCGGCTCCGCGCAGGAGATCAAGGCCCGCGTCGGTCAGATCCAGCACCAGATTGAGACCACTACCTCCGAGTATGACAAGGAGAAGCTGCAGGAGCGTCTGGCCAAGCTGAGCGGCGGCGTTGCCGTCATCAAGGTCGGTGCCGCCACCGAGACTGAGATGAAGGAAAAGAAGCTGCGCATTGAGGACGCCCTGAACGCCACCCGCGCCGCGGTTGCCGAGGGCATCGTCCCCGGCGGCGGCACTGCCTACGTGCTGGCCTCCAAGGCCGCTGAGAAGCTGCTGGGCGAGCTGGACGGCGACGAGAAGACCGGTGCTGCGATCGTGGCCAAGGCTCTGAAGGCCCCCATCATGCAGATCGCTGCCAACGCCGGTGTGGAGGGCGCTGTGATCCTGAATCAGGTCGCCTCCTCCGACAACTGCAACTACGGCTATGACGCCGCCAACGACGCTTATGGCGATATGCTTGCTCTGGGCATCGTCGACCCGACCAAGGTCTGCCGCAGCGCGCTGGAGAATGCCTCCTCCGTCGCCTCCATGGTCCTCACCACCGAGAGCCTGGTGGCCGATATTCCGGAGAAGAATCCTCCCATGCCCGCAGCCCCCGACATGGGCGGCATGTACTAAGCCGTAACGAACGACTTAAAGAAAGCGCATAAAACGCCTCTGAACCGTACAATGGTTCAGAGGCGTTTTTTCGTATTTCTCTGTCTCAGGGCGCGCCGTTTTCCACAGGCTTTGTATCAGGTTTCGCTTCCGTCCTCGATCAGCACTTTCATGGTGCCGCCGCAGACCATGCCGTCCGATTCCGCCACATCGCCGGTCAGATCGATATCCACGGTCCGATAGCGCCCGGTCCCGATGATCTTTACCGCGTCACGGATCACCGCGCCTTCGCTGCAGCCGCCGCCGATGGAGCCGGTGACCTTCCCCAGGGGGCTCACCGCCATCTTGGCGCCCGCCTCCCGCGGCGTCGAGCCCTTGGTCTCGATCACGGTGACGATCGCCTTCGGCTCATGATTCTCCGCCAGGTAGCGCAGGGTGGACAGCTCCATATCCGAATCGCAGCAGCAGCGCCCGGTCCCGCGGCTGTGCTCCGGCAGGCGTTTGTAGGCGATCAGCTCCGCCAGAATGGAGATGGCGATCTCCTGCGGCGTGATGGCGCCGATGGCCAGCCCGATGGGGGTGCAGATCTCCTCCATCCGCTCGGTGGAGTATCCCTCCTCTGCCAGCATTTCCATCAGCCCTTTGACCCGGCGCCGGGAGCCGATCAGCCCCAGATAGGCCGTTCGTACGCCGGGAAGCAGCACGCGCAGGCAGTCCGCGTCATGCCGATGCCCGCGGGTGATGATCACCACATAGTCGTAGGGCGTGAGCTTCACGCTTTGAATGGCGTTTTCAAAGCTGTCACAGATCACCTGCTCCGCCAGCGGGAAACGGGCCCGGTTGGCAAAGTCCGGCCTGTCATCCGCGACGATGACGGAAAAACCACACTTGGCCGCAAACTCCGCCACATGCAGCGCGATATGTCCGCCGCCGAGAATCAGCAGGCGCTCCTGGGGCAGCATCGGTTCCCGGACCGTCGTCCGCTCACCCGCGCTCTCCGCCGTGACCGCCGCGCAGAGCCGCCCTTTCATATCTTCCTTGGGCTGTACTGCGGCAAGCCGCCGCCTCATATCGTCCCGCATGGAGCCGCTCTGCCCCTGAAACTCCGTCTCCAGAGAGACGGGCTCTCCGGCCTCCAGCTTTCTCAGAATCTCTTCATAAAGGTTCATGAATACTCCTCCCCTGCCGCAATCGGGTGCTTTTTCTTTATCATACCGCTTGTTTTTCTTCTGTGCAAGAATTTCTTCGGCCCATGTCGGATTCCTCCCGCCTCTTTCTTGATTTCCATCGGTGATACTGATATAGTAATAACAGTATGTATGACAGGAGATGGTGACACATGAAAAAATTTGCCGTATTCAGCGGTTTTCTCGGTTCGGGGAAAACCACGACCATGATGGCCCTAACCCGGTATTACAGCGCGAATTATGCCAAAGCGGCCATGATCTCCAACGACCTGGGCCACGGCGTCAGCCTGGCCGACAACCGTTTTGCCCAGCTCAGCGGCTGCAAGGCCTCGGAGATCACCGACGACTGCATCTGCTATGTGAACGAGCAGCTGGCCGAGCGGCTCAACGCCTATTACGACGAGGGCTGTGAACTGGTGGTCTCGGATATTCCGGGTTTTGGAGTCGGCGCTCTGGAGCATGTGTATCACGGTCTGACGGAGAAATTCCCCGGCCAGTTTGAGCTGGCGCCCTTCACCGTACTGGTGGAGCCGAAGACGGTCGAGCTGCTGCGCAGCGGGCAGGGCGGCGACCAGGAGTATCTCTATGATACTCAGCTTGTGGAGGCGGATCTCATCGTTCTGAACAAATGCGACCTTCTCAGTGAGACGCAGCGGGACGCGGATCTGGCCTGGCTTTCGGAGCACTATCCCCTGGCCCGGGTGATCGCCATCAGCGCCTTAAAGGGAGAAGGGCTTGAGCTTCTGTCCCAGGCGCTGCGCAGCGGGGAGGCGTCCATGCGCCGTCCGGAGATTGGCTACGGCGGCGAGGCTTTCCGCCACGCCATGGGCAAAATGAGCGAGTTCTATCTGCAGTATCACGCGGTGGTCTGCTGCAATACCTTCGACGGAAACGCCTATCTGATGGATATGGCCCGACAGGTTCAGACGGAGATCCGCTCCGCCGGTTACTTGATCCCCCATCTCAAGCTTCTGGCCTGGGAGCCGGAGGGGGATTTCGGCAAGGTCGACCTCATCGGCACCGATCGGCCCATTGAGGAGACACACCGCTTTGAGCGCCCCTGCACAGAGTTGGCCGTCATTCTCAACGCCAGCGCGGCCTGCCCTGTGGACAAGCTGGAGGCGATCGTGGTGGCCGCGGTGGAGGAGGTCTCCCGTCGCTACCAGCTGGAATGGATGGTCTTCAAGCAGGAAGGCCTCGCGATGGGCTGACAATGGCATCCCAGGTGATACGGGAGACCCGCTCCGTCTGCCCCGTGTGTCTGAAAAACATCCCCGCGTTTCTCTCCCGCCGGGAGAGCGGACAGATTTTTCTGGAAAAGAGCTGTCCGGAGCACGGCTTTTTTCAGGTTCCCGTCTGGCAGGGCCGCATGGACTTTGAGCAATGGCTGCTGGAGACGCCGCCGTTGGGAAAAGAGGCTGGTCTCTCCTGCCCGGCCAACTGCGGGATCTGCGCCGAGCATGAGAGCGGCACTTGCTGCACGCTGCTGGAGGTCACGGAGCGCTGCAATCTCCGCTGCCGCTATTGCTTCGCCAAGGGCGGCGGTAAGCACAGCGATCCGTCTCTTGAAAACTGCCAAGCGGCCATCCGGGACATCGTGCGGCAGTGCGGGCAGCCCCTGCTGCAGTTCTCCGGCGGGGAACCGACACTCCGCGACGATCTGCCGGAGCTGATCCGATACGCCCGGGAGGCCGGATGCAGCTATACCCAGGTGAACACCAACGGGATCCGCCTGGCCGAAGATCCCGCCTACGCCCGCAGGCTCGCCGAGGCAGGGCTTGATATCGTGTTTCTCCAATTCGATGGGACGCGGGATGAGATCTACCGCGCCCTGCGCGGCCGGAATCTGCTGGATACCAAGCGGGAGGCCATCCGCGTGTGCGCGGAGCTCGGCATCGGCGTCACGCTGGTGCCGACGGTGGTCAAGGGTGTGAACGACGACAATCTGGGCGAGATCATTGCCCTGGCCCGTGAGCTCTCCCCCGCCGTGCGGGGCATCCATTTTCAGCCCGTCTCCTATTTCGGGCGCTATCCCGGCGCTCCCGCGGAAGCGGATCGCTATACGCTGGATCAGCTGATGGCCGACATCTGTGATCAGGCGCATATCCCGCCGGAGAGCTTTATGCCCTCCCGCTGCGATCATCCGCTCTGCGGCTTTCATGCCAGCTTCCTGATCGATCCCAAAGGCGGACTGAGACCCCTCAGCTCCATTACCCACTCCTCCCACAGCCGCGGGCAGGCGCGGGACAACCGGGAGTACGTGGCCCGGCACTGGCGGCGCTTCCCGAAGGAAGCGAAGCCGGCGGAGAGCTTCTCCGAGGAGATGGACTTCGACACGTTCCTGTATCGCCTCCGCCACAACAGCCTCACCCTGTCGGCCATGGCCTTTCAGGACGCCATGAACCTGAACATCGAGCGGCTGCACCGCTGCAGTCTCCACGTGTACGACAAGGGCAGCATCAAACCCTTCTGCGCCAAGTATCTCTCGCCCATGGAGGAGATTGCAAGAAGCGATGAGACAAGATAGAATCATACTATATTCACGAGGAGGTACCTGTCAGGGAGGAACTGAACAAGAAGGAACTGGAAAAGGCCGCCGGCGGCTTGAGCGAGGAACTCCCCCACTGCCCCAAGTGCCAGAGCAAGGATCTGGAGCTGGTCGGGCCCGTCGATATCGGCACATTGCCGACCTACCGCTGCAAAGCCTGCGGCTATGAGTGGATGCTGGCTTTATAAATAGCCAAACATACAAGAAGGAAGAGCCGTCTGACGCATTCAGGCTGCTCTCAATGTGTAGACAAAGCTCAAAACGTGTCATTCCGAGCCAGTGCGCACACTG
>CAMNKQ010000101.1 GCA_946542465.1 uncultured Clostridia bacterium
GCGCTCTGGGCGCTGCCGAGTATGCCCGCCAGAAGGGCCTCGCGAAGAAGTAAGAGAGAAGAAAAACCATTCCAACCGGAAAGGAGCATATCCACAAGATGGAAAAACTTGCAAAGATTCTGCTTGCGATTATCAAGGCTCTTTTGATCGTGGTCTGTGTTCTGTTCGTGGTTTATTTCTGGAACCTGGACCAGAAGCTCATGGGTTGGGCCTATAAGCAGGTCAACACCATGTTCGACCGCAAGAAGGTAGACTTGGTATTCTAAAAGCCTATGGAGCTGTACAATTCTCTGATAAAAGAGACCAGAGGGCTGCTTGAAAAGGGCAGCCCGAAGGTCTGGGAGTATTCCGAGCGCAACTGCTGGAACGACATCGGCTCCAGCGAACTGGTACTCCAGAAGGACGCGGCCTTTGAATTGGGCGCGGCCGGCAAGGGCTCGGCGAACTATGTGCTTTTCACCTCCAACCCCGATCTGGTGGATAAGGATCAGGTGCTGCTCTATGGCCCCGATCTGAAGGACATCAAGGGCGATGTGGACTTTGCCCGCATCGTGCTGCTGCGCGTGGGCGTGCTGGACGATGACGATGAGGAAGTCTACCGTATCCTGAAGGACATCGAGTTTGCCAAGTACCATGTGTACCCGGAGGGCTACATGGTCCGCATGTCTCCCGAGAGCTATCGGGAGCAGGTGCGCGTCAGCAAGCAGGCGATCCGCCGCGGCATCAACTTCCAGTCCATCGGCAACAGCTATATCAAGGCCTATAAGAAGGACGCCAACGTCCTCAACGCGACCGTGATCTTCGTCACGGCTCCCGGCTACGATTACAAGGCAATGAAGGACAGCGCCAAAAAGGCCAACGACATCACCAACACCCTGACCCATATCCTCGAAGGCCTGCCCACGGACTGCTCCGTGTGCGCGCTCAAGGATATCTGCGATGAGGTGGAGGGCATGAAGGAGCTGCACTTCGGCGTCGGCGACAAGGGTACCGAGCACAAGCACTGAGCGGCTGCGAACCTTGAAAAATGAGAGACAGGGCGAATCCGCCCTGTCTTTCTATTTTGCCTCATCCCCGCATACAATAAAGCGGGGGTGAGAGCATGTCCTATGAAGAAAAGCCGCGTCCGCCGGCCAAGTTCCACAGCCTCAAGCTGGAGGGCCGGGAAAAGCTCGAACTGAGCGGCGTGGACGACGTCACCGGCTTTGACGAAAGCCTGGTCATCCTGACGACCAATCAGGGGGATCTGAGCATCCGCGGCCAACAGCTGCACATTGAGCGCATCGACCTGGAGAGCGGTACCCTGGAGCTGCGGGGCCACATCCAGGATCTGAGCTATGATGAGCCTGCCCGCTCCGGCGGCCTCTGGTCCCGGCTCTTCGGATGAGTCTGTCGCTGGATCTGAACCGGCAGGCCCTGGGGCTTCTGGGCGCGCTGCTGCTTGGCCTGACTCTCGGCCTGGCTTACGACCTGCTGCGCCCGCCCCGGCAAGGGACAGGGCCCCTGTTGACAGCGCTGCTGGATGTTCTCTTTTGCCTGACGGCGGCAAGCGCCGCTTTCCTCTATGCCATGGGTGCCTCAGACGGCCGTCTCGGCCTCTGGGAGCTCACGGCGTCCTTCTCCGGATTTCTCCTGTATCTGCATTTTCTCAGCCCGGTCTTTCTGCCCCAGTGGCAGCGCGGGTGGCAGCTCTGCCGCCACATCATCGGGTCATGCAAAAAAATTTCCGATAAATGCCAAATTTCTGCAAAAAAAAACTTCCAAAAAGTGAGAAAATGTTTTATAGTAAAACGGTAACGGAATGTAGCCGTTTAGCGAGGTAAAGATGCGGGAACGGAATCTGATCATGCGCCTTGTGGTGCTGGCTGCACTTCTCTATTCACTCACGAATCTGAGCACTGCCCGGCGGGAGTTGCTGCGGCAGGAGGTGGAAACCCAGGCCCTGCGCCGGGAGAAGCAGACGCTTCTTCTGGAGCGGCAGGAACTGGAGCGCCGTCTGGATGCGGTGGGGGATGCGGAAGAGATGCGGCGGCTGGCCTGGGAGAGGCTGCACATGGTCATGCCGGGAGAGACGGTCTTCTACTTCAGCGATACCAAATAACCAGCAGATAAAGAGAGGAACCTGGTCATGGCATTGGAAGTCGGAAGTATAGTGGAAGGACGGGTGACGGGCATCACCAAGTTCGGTGCCTTTGTCGCGCTGCCCGATGGCAAAAGCGGTCTCGTACATATTTCCGAGATCGCCAACAGTTTTGTCAGCGATGTGCATGAATTCGTGGCGATGGGCCAGACGGTCAAGGTCCGTGTTCTGAGCATCAGCGAGGAGGGGAAAATCAACCTCTCCATCAAGCGGGCTCTGGAGGAGGCGCCGCGGCCCGAGCGAAGCCATGCGCCCAGCGCCCCCAAAACGCAGGCGCGTCCCGCTTCGGCCCCGCGCCCGGTGGAGCGCACCGAGGCGGACGGCCCCAGCAATGATATGGCCTTTGAAGAGCGGCTCAAAAAATTCATGCAGGATTCCGACAGCCGTATGGCGGACAAGCGCCTGTATTTCGAGCACAAATCCCGGAATCGCCGGCGCTGAAGGACTCCTATCGTATAGTTGGTTGTGAAACTCGCAAGCGAACGGGGATTTCTGTCCCGAAAGGAATCTGAATCGTTTTAGAGGCAGCTTTGCGGCCTCTAAAACACTTTGAGCCGAGCTGCGCGAGGCATCAATTGCGAAACGAGTTTTGCAATTACTTAATTGAATATAGTAGAGAAAGAATGTAGAGGTATTGATTCGATGACAGATTTTCGTGAGTGTTATGCGGCGAAACGCATGAGCGTGGAGGATCTGGCCGCAGAGGTCCAAAACGGCTGGACCCTGTGTACCGACGCGGCTCTTTCCGAACCGGTCGGCTTCCTGGCGGCTCTGGCGGAGCGCGCCGGAAAAGGAGAACTCAGCAATGTGACGATCCAGACGCTTTTGGACGTCTATCCTCTGGAAGTCTACGCCGATCCGGCACTGGCCGGCAAGCTGCTGGGCTGCTCCTGGTTTTCCAGCGGCGGGGCCCGCAAGGCCGTCAATGAGGGCCGGGCGGACTTTATTCCCAACTACTACCGCGATATCCCGCGCCATATCCGTGCCAATTACGAGTATGACGCGGTCTGCGTGTCTGTCTCCCCGATGGACAAGCACGGCTATTTCTCCCTGGGGGCGACGGCCTCCTACAGCCCGGCCATGATCGAGAAGGCCAAGCGGGTCTATGTGGAGGTCAACCGCAACCAGCCCCGCGCCGTCTGCGGCGCTCAGCTGCATGTCAGCCAGGTGGACGCCATCGTGGAGCACGATGTGGAGCTGCCGGTGCTGCCCGCGCCGAAACTGGACGAGGTCAGCCTGACCATCGGCGGCTACATCGCCGAGCGGATCCCGGACGGCGCCTGCATCCAGTTGGGCATCGGCGCAATCCCGGACGCCACGGGTATGGCCTTAAAAGCCAAGCACGATCTGGGCATCCATACCGAGATGTTCACCGACTCCATGGTGGAGCTGATCGAGTGCGGCGCGGTGAACAACTCCAAAAAGCAGATCCACGTGGGGCAGAGCGTGACCACCTTCGCCTTCGGCTCCAAGCGGATGTATGACTTCATCGACGACAACCCCGGCATTGCCATTTTGCCGGTGGACTATGTGAACGATCCGGCGGTCATCTGCCGGAACGACAACATGATCTCCATCAACGCCGCCCTGGAGGTGGATCTCTGGGGCCAGGTCTGCGCCGAGAGCGTGGGCACCAAGCACATGTCCGGCACCGGCGGCCAGGTGGACTATGTCCGCGGCGCCTGCCAGTCCAAAGGCGGCAAGAGCTTTATCGCCTTCTCCTCCACGGCCAAGGGCGGCACCATCAGCAAGGTCAAGCCCATCCTGACGCCCGGCGCGGTGGTCACCACCAGCAAGAACGATGTGGATTATATCGTCACCGAGTACGGTGTGGCCCATCTGCGGGGCGAGAGCCTGGCCAGCAGGGCCCGGCAGCTCATCGCCATTGCCCATCCGGACTTCCGGGACGAGCTGCGATTCGAGGCCAAAAAGCGCGGCATCCTAATCTGAAACGGCATTCCTGTAAACTCATAAAAATGCTCCCGGACGCATGCCCGGGAGCATTTTTTGTAAATACCGCACAAAAATAAGGCTCGTTTTTGCACTTGTTGCACAAAGCTTTGGGCGCTTTGCCGCTTGATTTTTCGCCGCGAATGAGTAAAATAAGGGCTCCGAAAGGGGAGAGCGAGACCTGAGACGGTGCCTCCCCCGGAATGAAAGAAGGCGATTTTCTATGACAAGAGATATGACAACGGGCTCTCCCATGGCCCGCATGCTGGCCTTTTGCGCCCCGCTTCTGGTGGGCAATCTGTTCCAGCAATTCTATAATCTGGCCGACAGCATTCTGGTCGGCCGCATTCTCGGCGTGCGTTCCTTTGCCGCCGTCGGCGCCACGGGCGCACTGAGCTTCCTGATCCTAGGCTTCGCATTGGGCATCTGCTCCGGCTTTGCGATCCCCATCGCCCAGAGCTTTGGGGCGGGCGATATGGAGACGGTGCGCAGCCGTGCCGGGCAGACCGTCTGGCTGGGTGTGATCTTCACCGCCCTGATCACCGGCATCACGTTTTTCTGGACGGACGAAATCCTGCGCCTCACCCGCACGCCGGAGGAAATCTTTGACGATGCCTATCGGTATATTTTTATCGTGTTTATGGGAACCGGTTTCACAATCCTGTATAACCTGGCCTCCTCGGTGCTCCGCGCCCTGGGGGACAGCCGCAGCCCCCTGTATTTTCTGATCGGGGCCGTGACGGTGAACGTGTTCCTGGACCTGCTGTTCATGAAGGTGCTGGGCATGGGCGTGGAGGGCGCCGCTTATGCGACCGTCCTGTCCCAGGCGGCCTCCGGCATCGCCTGCCTGCTTTACATCTATAAAAAAGTCCCGGTGCTTCGTCTGGATCTGAACAGCCTCCGTCCCAGTCTCCGCCGCATGGGCTATATCGCCT
>CAMNKQ010000102.1 GCA_946542465.1 uncultured Clostridia bacterium
AGCAGGCTGCATCCCCTCTGTCGGCAAAGCCTTTTGGCTTTGTCGACAGCTTGAATTAACGATAAACGTTAATTCTCTCTCAGCCAAGGCCCAGGATGTGCCGGGCGACGTGGACGCCGCTGGCGGAGGCGTGGGACAGGGAGTGGGTGACGCCGGAGCAGTCGCCGATGACGAAGAGGCCGGGGCATGCGGTCTCCAGGTTCTCGTCGATCTCCACCTCCATGTTGTAGAACTTGACCTCCACGCCGTAGAGCAGCGTGTCGTCGTTGGCGGTGCCCGGGGCGATTTTGTCCAGGGCGTAGATCATCTCAATGATGCCGTCCAGGATGCGTTTGGGGATCACCAGGCTCAAATCGCCGGGCGTGGCGGCCAGGGTCGGGGTCACAAAGCTGTCCCGGATGCGGGCCTCGTTGGAGCGCCGCCCGCGCACCAGATCGCCGAAGCGCTGGACGATGACGCCGCCGCCCAGCATGTTGGAGAGCCGGGCGATGCTCTCGCCGTAGCCGTTGGAGTCCTTGAAGGGCACGGAGAAGTGCTTGGAGACCAGCAGGGCGAAATTGGTGTTCTCGGTGTGCTTGGCCGGATCCTCGTAGCTGTGGCCGTTGACGGTGACGATGCCGTTGGTGTTCTCGTTGACCACGACGCCGTGGGGGTTCATGCAGAAGGTGCGCACCAGATCCTCAAACTTTTCCGTGCGGTAGACGATCTTGCTCTCGTAGACCTGATCGGTCAGGTGGGACCAGATATCCGCCGGGAGCTCCACCCGCACGCCGATGTCCACGCGGTTGGACTTGGTGGGGATGTTCAGCCCCGCGCAGACCGATTCCATCCACTTGCTGCCGCTGCGGCCCACGGAGATGACGCACTGCTCGCAGGTAAAGCTCTCCTCGTCGGTGTGCACCGCGTAGCCGCCCTCCTCCAGCCGGGTGACGGTCCGGATGGCGGTGTTGAAGTGAAAGTCCACTTTGTCCTTCAGCTCGTTATACAGGTTCTCCAGCACCACATAGTTGATGTCGGTGCCCAGGTGGCGCACCTGCGCGTCCAGCAGATGCAGGCCGTTTTCCAGGCATTTGCGCTTGATGGCGGTGTTGGCGGTGGAGTAGAGACGGGTGCCCTCGCCGCCGTAGCGGCAGTTGATCTCGTCCACGTAGTGCATGAGCTCGATGGCCTCCTGCTTGCCCACGTACTCAAAGAGCGTGCCGCCGAACTGGTTGGTGATGTTGTATTTGCCGTCGGAGAAGGCACCCGCGCCGCCGAAGCCGCTCATGATGCTGCAGACGGGGCACTTGATGCAGCTCTTGACCTTCTTGCCGTCGATGGGGCACTTGCGCTGGGACAGGGGGCGGCCCAGCTCAAACACCGCGACCTTCAGGGCGGGCTTGCCCTTCATGAGCTCATAGGCGGTGAAGATGCCGCCGGGGCCCGCGCCGATGATGATAACGTCGTATTTCATGGTTTCCATCCTTCCGTTTTCAACAAAAAAACCGAACGCTGCGGGACCTTCCCACAGCCGTCCGGCCTTCGATATCCTTGACTTACTTTAGCATAGAGGACAGGGAAATGTCAAGAGCAGGACGGGATAAATGATCAATCCGAGGCTTTCGTGTCCGGCTGCTCCCGGGATTGCCAGTTTCCGACATTAAGGCAGCATCGCACAATCCACCTTCTGCATCTTCCGGAAAATCTGAGCCCTGATTTTGTCACTTTTTCTTGCAATACACAGAGTATTCCTGCGAAAAAGTGCCTTTATCAGAACTCAGATTTTCTCGGAATCTGCTCTCGCCGGATTATGCGGTGTTGCCTTAAGGGAAATTAAGAGACAAGGGACTTGAATTTGTTGACATAACCTGCTAATATTCAAATAGAATCTGCTAAAATTCAAATAGAATCCAACCTGTAAACATCGGAAACGAGGTGCAATAACATGAAAAAGAGACAGCTTGCTCTCCTTGCGGTGCTGCTTCTGTGCGCCATGCTTCTTGCCGCCTGCGGCAGCAGGCAGAGCGCTACGGTGCAGCCGATTGCCACGCCGAGTCCCACGCCGGTGCCGACCATCGCGCCGACGCCCTTCCCGACTCCGGTGCCGACGCCGGTGCCGACGCCGATCCCGACTGTCGCGCCGACCCCGGTTCCGACGCCTGTCCCGACCCCGGTTCCGACTCCGGCACCCACTCCGGCCCCGGCGGTCACCGCCGCGCCGGCCGGCTATCCCACCATCACCAAGAACCCCACCGGTGAGACGGTCAAGGAGGGCGGCTACTGCTATTTTGTGGCCAAGTACCAGAATGCCAAATGGGCGACCTGGCACTTCGTGAGCCCCGACGGCAGCACCGATCTGGACTATAAAGGCGCGCTGCAGAATTTCCCGACCCTGGGCATCGAGGGCGGCGACACCAGCACTGTCCTGCTCAAGACCATCCCCCTGACCATGAACGGCTGGAGCGCCTACTGCGACTTCTCCAACGACCTGGGCCACAGCAAGACGACTTCCGCCACCATCACCGTCACCACCAAGAACGGCGATCCGGTGGGCGCGCAGACCGGCCTGCCCGTTGTCACCAAGAACCCCACGGACGAGACGGTGAAGGAGGGCAACTCCTGCTTCTTCGTGGCCAAGTATAAGGACGCCATCTGGGCGATCTGGCACTTTGTGAGCCCGGACGGCAGCCGCGATCTGGACTATAACGCGGCCGCGGCGGAGTTCCCCACCATGGTGATCAAGAACGGCTACGCCAGTACCCTGGAGCTGCAGAAGATCCCCGCGGCGATCAACGGCTGGACGGTCTACTGTGACTTCTCCAACAACGTGGGCCACAGCAAGACCAGCTCCGCCAAGATCACCGTCACCGGCGGCACCACGCCGGTCAATCCCAGCGTGAGCCCGGCGCCCGCCGTCGCCGGATTGCCGGTCGTCACCAAGAGCCCCACGGATGAGACCGTGGAGTCGGGCGGCGCCTGCCTCTTCGTGGCCAAGTATCAGGACGCGAAATGGGCGGTCTGGCACTTTGTGAGCCCGGATGGCAGCCGGGATCTGGACTACAACGCCATGGCCCAGGAATACCCGGCGATGGAGATCGTCAACGGCTATGCCAGCACGATGACCCTGAAAAACATCCCGCAGGTCATGGACGGCTGGAGCGTCTACTGTGACTTCTCCAACGACGTGGGCCATACGAAGACCCTGTCCGCCAAGATCAACGTGAAATCCAAGACGACGCCCACACCCACTCCGGCCCCGACGGCCGCGCCCAGCGAGGGCATCATCATCGGCACCCCGGATCCATGGAAAGAGACCAGCGACCTGAACACCGCCGTCACCGGCTCCGGTGTGTCCTTCTCCGCGCCGATCGCGGAGGCCCTGCCCTCGGGCATGAGCCTGAGCGGCTACCGCTATATGAGCGGGGTGATCGAGGCCCGCTATACCGGCCCCGGCAACCTGCTGACCGTGCGCAAATCCAACGTCCAGAGCGGCCTGGCCCTCTCCGGCGACTATAACAGCTATCCCTCCACCTGGACCGTCAGCCTCAAGGGCCTGTCCGTCAACTGCCAGGGCGACGGGGAGAGCATCAACACCGCCACCTTCTCCAGCGGCAGCGACAACTATGCCGTCAGCTTCAACATCGGGGACAAGGGCCGCGGCCTGAGCTCCGATCAGCTCAACTCCCTGGTCAACGGCATGCAGTAAAACCAATTCCAATCTGCGCGCTCCCGCACGAAAACCGTGCGGGAGCGTTTTTGTGTTGACGGTGCGGACGATTGGGAGTACACTTCAGTTAAAAACAAGGAAGCAAGGAGGAAGGAAACGGAATGAAAGCGCCTTTTTCCGCCTATCTGAACGGGCTTCGGGGCGGACTGAAAGAGCTGATCGCCCTGCTGCGGCAGGACTACGACTATGTGAGCGTGCTGGCCACGGACTCCAAGGGCCTGGCGGTGCGCATTTCCCAGCGCTCCCGCTCGGTCAGCAGCGAGACCATGACCACCGAGCGGGGCGTCGTGGTGCGCGTCTGCCGGGACGGGCAGTACAGCGAATACGCCCTCAACAGCTTTGATCCGGCCCATCCGGCGGCAGCGGCGGAGGAGATCCGCGCGGCCCTGGCGTGCCAGGCGGCGCTGCTGCGCGAGACGGGGACCGAGAGCTTCAAGACCCCGGTCCTGGCGGACGAGCCCTGGGAGCTCTTTGTGGAGAAGGAGACGGAGCAGCTGCCCGAGACCACGGACGTGAAGGCCCTGGTGGAGACGCTGACGGCGATCTCCGACCAGGCCATGACCCTGGGCGTGGACATGCTGGACTGCCAGACCGCGGCCCAGTCCACCCATATCTGCAAGATGTTCCTCTCCGAGCACCGGGATCTGCGGCAGAGCTATGTCTATTCCGAGGGCACGGTGGTGGCCATCGTGAGCCGGGACGGCCGCACCCAGTTCGGTTACGAGGGTCTGTCCGGCCTCTGCGGGCCGGAGCTCTTTGCCCGTCTGCCGGAAAAGGCGGCCGCCTCGGTGGCCCAGGCGGAGGAGCTGCTGGACGCCGGGCGCATCGAGCCGGGCGAATACGACATCATCACCTCGCCCGAGGTCTCCGGCCTGATCGCCCATGAGGCCTTCGGCCACGGCGTGGAGATGGATATGTTTGTGAAAAACCGCGCCCTGGGCCGGGAGTATATCGGCAAGCGCGTGGGCAGCGATCTGGTCACCATGCATGAGGGCGCCCTCTGTGCCGAGAACGTGACAAGCTTTGCCTTTGACGACGAGGGTACGCCGGCGGGCGATGTGATCGAGATCGAAAAGGGCATCCTGAAGACCGGCATCTGCGACGCGCTCAGCGCGCTGCGCCTGGGCATTGCCCCCACCGGCAACGGCAAGCGGGAAAACTTTGAGCACAAGGTCTACACCCGCATGACCAACACCCTCTTCGATTCCGGCGAGGACAGCCTGGAGGATATGATCGCCTCAATCAAGCACGGCTATCTGCTGGAGGGCATGGAGAGCGGCATGGAGGACCCCAAGCACTGGGGCATCCAGT
>CAMNKQ010000103.1 GCA_946542465.1 uncultured Clostridia bacterium
TTGATCAACATCAATTTCCGGGATCCCCGGCCGATCTACGAACAGGTCAAGGAGGGCTTCCGGCAGCTGATTTTATCCGGCGCCCTGGCCGCGGATGAGAAAATGCCCTCGGTGCGGGAGCTGGCGGCGGGGCTCGCCATCAATCCCAACACCATCCAGCGGGCCTATCGGGAGCTGGAGCAGGAGGGCTATATCTGCTCGGTGCCGGGGCGGGGGAGCTTTGTGCTGGAGCGCAGCGAGGCCCTGGCCGCTCGGCGGAAGGAGCTGCTGGGAGAGCTGGAGGAGCGCGTCAAACAGCTGCGCGGCTTGGGCATGAGCGAGGAGGAAATCCTACAGTATATTAAAGGAGGCGGGAGCCATGATTGAAGTACGCGGGCTCTGCAAGAGCTTTGACGGGTTTCGGGCCCTGGACGGCCTGGATCTGAACGCGCCAAAGGGCGCGGTCTACGGCCTGGTGGGGCCCAACGGCGCGGGCAAATCCACCCTGATCCGCCACCTGGCCGGCATCTACCGGCAGGACGCGGGCGAGATACGCATCGCCGGCGAGGAGGTCTTTGAAAACCCCGCTGTCAAGAGCCGCATCGCCTATATCCCCGATGAGATCTTTTATGACAGCCAGGCCTCGATCCGGGACATGATGTCTTTCTATCGGGACATGTACCCGAGCTTTTCTGTGGAGCGTTTTGAGACCCTGGGCGAGGCCTTCACGCTGGACCCGAAAAAGCTGATGCGCAAGCTCAGCAAGGGGCAGCAGAAACAGGCGGCCTTCTGGCTGGCCATGAGCCTGCAGCCGGAGCTGGTGATCCTGGACGAGCCGGTGGACGGCCTGGATCCGGTGATGCGCCGTCAGGTTTGGAGCATTCTGCTGCAGGACGTGGCGGAGAAGGGGACGACGGTGCTGGTCTCCTCCCACAACCTGCGGGAGCTGGAGGACGTGTGCGACCATGTGGGCATTCTCCACAAGGGCAGGATGCTCCTGGAGCGCAGTCTCAGCGAGCTGCAGGAGAACATCGTCAAGATCCAGCTGGCCTATGCCGAGGACACGCCCCTGCCCGGGGATCTTGCCGTCCTCCATCAGAATAACCTGGGCCGCGTGCAGCAACTGATCCTCCGGGGCAAGGCGGACGAACTCACCGCCCGCCTGGAGGCCACCCATCCGCTCTTCCTGGATGTGGTGCCGCTGAGCCTGGAGGAGATCTTCATTTACGAATTGGGAGGTGTTGACCATGAAGTCAAAGACATCCTGTTTTAATCCCGGCCTTGCCAAAAACATGCTCCGCCGCCGCTGGCCGGCCTGGCTGCTGTTCGCAGCGGTGATGCTCTCGTACCCGATCATGGTCCTCAACCGCTATCACGAGGGGAATTTCAATCTGGATATGATCCTGCAGAGCTCGGCCACGTCCATGCCGATGCTGATGCTCGTTGCGGGCGTGCTCGCGGCGATGCTGCAGTTTGGTTTCCTGTTTTCCAATCGCGCCTGCGGCCTCATGAACACCCTGCCCATCCGGCGGGAGACGGCCTTCGGCACGGCCTATCTCATGGGCCTGCTGCCCATGCTGCTGGCGGAGCTGCTGGCCGCACTGGTCGGTTTGCTTCTCACGTTTTTGATTCCGGTCAAGGCGGTGAGCGTCGGGCTCTGGCTGCTGCTGAGCGTGTGCAGTACCCTGTGCTTTTACGGCATCGCGGTCTTCTGCGCCATGCTGACAGGGAATATCCTGGTGTTTCCGGCGCTCTACTTCGTGCTGAATTTCGTGGGCGTCGTGGTGTACAGCTGCCTGGATCTGCTGCTGAGCCGGCTGCTCTACGGCTATGCCGGGTCCACCGCCTTCTCCTTCCTGTATTGGCTCTCTCCGGGCTTGGCGATGAACGAGCGCATCTCTTACATCAATCTGAGCGCCACGGAGGGCAAGCTGGCCGGGCTCCAGTACGCGCTGATCTATGCCGCGGTGGGCGTGCTGCTGTCCCTGGCCGCCCTGGCGCTCTACCGCCGGCGAAAGATGGAGTGCGCCACCGATCCCGTGGCCATCGCCTGGCTCAGGCCGGTTTTTAAGTACTGTATGACCTTCGGCACGGCCCTGGTCTCCCTTTGGCTGGTGTCCAGCTTCTTCGGCACCGACTACTCCCTGGGCCGGCTCGGCTACTGGAGCACGCTGCTGCTGATGCTCCTTGGCGCGGTCGTGGGCTGGTACGCGGCGCGGATGGTGCTCCAAAAGAGCGTGCGGGTCTTCAAGGGCGGCTGGAAAGGCCTGGCCCTCAGCTGCCTGCTGATCGTGCTGGGCTGTACGGCGCTGGAGTGTGATCTCTTCGGCTATGAGCGCCGGGTGCCCGCGGCGGAGGACGTGAGCGCGGTGCGCTTCCTGGGCGGCGTGGAGCTGAAAGAGCCGGAGAACATCGCCCAGGTGGTGGAGCTTCATCGGCGCATGGTGGCGCACAAGGATCGCTACGACGGCAAGATGGCCGACTACAACGGGGACTCCGCAGCCTTCAGCCAGGGCTATTCGCTCCGCTATACCCTCCGCGACGGCAGCGAGATGTATCGCCAATACGAGGTCTTCGGCAATGCCTCAGAGCTGGAGGATCCCGACTCGGATCTGTGCCTCTATCGTGACGTAATGAACAGCCACGAGGCCCTGATAAGCGGCAACGTCCCGCATCTGCCGGTGACCTCGGACACCTTGGAAAGCCTCAACCTGGAGTTCTATTCCGACGGGCAGTATTACAGCTATACCCTGAGCTCGACGGAGGCCCTGGACTTCTATCAAAACTGTCTGCTGCCGGATATCCGGGAGGAGAAGATCGGGTATTTCTCCTGGATCCCTGCAGGGGGCGAATACAGTAACGTCGCTGTGAATCTGAACCTGGCCGCGCCCCTGGGTGATTACCCGGAGCTGCAGGAGGACAACATGATCTGGCACAGCTGGAGCGGCATCGGGGAGTACAAGCATTATCAGCTCCCCATGGACGCCCAGCGCAGCCTCGACTGGGTCCGGGAGCACACGGGCTATGACGTCCATTCCATCACAAAGGAAGAGGCCGCGCCGCCCTATTGGGGAAAGGGCTAAAACGAAATACAAAATAAGAAGACAAGCTCTCCGAAAGGGGAGCCTGTCTATATTATCAAAAGATGGGACGGAAACTTCAACGTCCCGGAGACGAGCACCAATCCCAGTTCCGTGTCATTGCGAACCAGTGACCGATGTCACTGGTGTGGCAATCCGTTCTCCCCGCGGCCATGTAAAAAAGAGAGACGG
Source organism: uncultured Clostridia bacterium (assembly GCA_946542465.1). Lineage (GTDB taxonomy): Bacteria > Bacillota > Clostridia > Oscillospirales > Oscillospiraceae > Limivicinus. The sequence continues at coordinate 3,252 of CAMNKQ010000103.1, forward strand.
ATTGCCACAGCCAGTGTGAGCACTGGCTTCGCAATGACAGTCTATGAGATTCCTGCGTGACCAGGGCCGTGCGCTTTGTTTAAAAAATCTTGCTTCTTTGTTCATAACAAGGTCACAAATTCCAGGTATAGTACAATCACCGAAAGGAAGAAATCCCAAATCCAAGACAAAAGAGGTCTTACAGCATGTACGAGCCTGAAGAAAATAAGGCTGAGGTCGGGGCGGACGAGAATTCCGTCAACACGCAGAGCAGCAGCGAAGCGAGCGAATACAGCTTTCGCAAAGAGGAAATCTATTCCGACGCGCACTACGAACCCGCCGGGACGTCGACCGAGCCGCCCCGCTACTATACACCGCCCGAGCGCCCCGTGAAGGAGCCGAAGCCCAAGAAGCAAAAGAGCAAAAGCGTCTGGCCCGGGGTCGTGGCGTTGTGCCTGGTCTTCGCCCTGCTGGGCGGCTTGCTGGGCGCGGCCATCGCCGATAGGCGCATGGACCAGAAGCTCTCCGCCCTGCAGGAGAGCATGAACGCCAGCGTGGACGAGAAGGTGTCCGAGGCCTCCAAGGCGGCCGAGAGCCTGTACCATGAACAGCTGGTGGCCCCCGGCACGGCCAACGGCGTGTTGAGCGGTGCTCAGGTCTTCGAGCAGGCCAAGGAGCAGGTGGTCGGTATCTCCACCGAGGTCACCTATCAGAACTTCTTCGGCATGACCACTTCCGCCGCTGTCAGCGGTTCCGGCTTCATCATCTCCGAGGATGGATACATCCTCACCAACTACCACGTGATCGAGACCGCCAACGCCAACGACCTGGACGTCACCGTCATGCTCTACGACGGGACGCAGTACACAGCCGCGATCGTGGGCTATGACGCCGGCAACGATGTGGCCCTGCTGAAAATCGAGGCCGCCGATCTCTCGCCCGTCACCATGGGCAACAGCGACGCCATCACCATGGGCGAGACGGTCTATGCCGTCGGCAATCCTCTGGGTGAGCTGGCCTACTCCATGTCCACCGGTACGGTCAGCGGTCTGGACCGCGTGATCGCCACCGAGGACGCGCCGGAAGGCATCAATATGTTCCAGATCGACGCGGCCGTGAACCACGGCAACTCCGGCGGCCCGGTGTACAACAGCCTGGGCGAGGTCATCGGCATCGTCACCGCCAAGTCCGGCGAGACCGACGCCGAGGGTCTGGGCTTTGCGATCCCCATCAACGACGCCCAGTCCATTGCGGACGATCTGATCACCAAGGGCTATGTGACCGGCAAGGCCTATATGGGCGTGCGGCTGGACGAGCGCTACAACTCCATGTACGCCCAGTACTATAACATGCCGCTCGGCGCCTATGTCTACTCCGTGGATAAGGGCAGCGCCGCCGAAAAAGCCGGGCTGCAGGCCGGCGATATCATCACCAAGATGGGCGATACCGAGGTGAGCAGCTATACCGAGCTCAAGTCCGCGGTGCGCTCCTTCTCCGCCGGCGACACCACCGAGATCACGGTCTACCGCGCCGGGGAGTCCCTGACGCTCTCCATCACCTTCGATGAGCAGAAGCCCGCCGAGCCCGTGGACGATTCCAACACGGTGTTGGATCCCTTCTCCAGCGAGAACCATTGATCGCGGAGAAGCCTGAATTTGCTACTTTTCTACTCCTATAATCCTCTCTTTTCTCCCAAAACGAAGGGCCGCACACCTCGGTGTGCGGTCCTTTGTTTTGGCTCTTTAGAGACAAGCAACCACCAGCTCGGCTGGTGGTCATAAAAAGC
>CAMNKQ010000104.1 GCA_946542465.1 uncultured Clostridia bacterium
CGCGCGCCGCTCTGACCGCGGACGAGATCGCCAAGGAAGCCGAGTTCTTCTCCTTTGGCACCAACGACCTGACCCAGATGACCTTCGGCTTCAGCCGTGACGACGCCGGCAAGTTCCTGGGCGCCTACTACGACAAGAAGATCTATGAGAGCGATCCCTTCGCCCGCGTCGACCAGATCGGCGTTGGCAAGCTGGTGAAGATGGCTGCAAAGCTTGGCCGTGAGACCCGTCCGGAGCTGCATCTGGGCGTCTGCGGCGAGCACGGCGGCGATCCCTCCTCCGTCGAGTTCTTCCACAAGGTCGGTCTGGACTACGTGTCCTGCTCTCCCTTCCGCGTTCCCATCGCCCGTCTGGCCGCTGCCCAGGCTGCGATCAAGGACCTGAAGGAGGAAGAGGAAGCCGCGAAGGCCGCCGAGGCTGAGGTCGAGGCCAAGGTCGAGGCCGCGAAGGCCGCTCTGAAGGAGGCCACCGACAAGCTCTCTTCCGTCGCCGCCGACGCCAGCGCCGAGCTCAAGGAGTTCGCGCAGGTCGGCTTCAAGAGCCTGCTGGCCGGCTGGGAAGAGGCCAAGAAGACCTTCAACCAGGAGCGCAAGTAAGCCCAAACGCTGAAACGCAAAGCAAGCAATCAAAAGGCACGTCCCATCTCGGGACGTGCCTTTCAATGTGTAGACAAAGCCCAAAACGTGTCATTCCGAGGAGGCCGTTAGGCCGACGTGGGAATCCGTTCTCCGGTAAAAATGTCAGTAAACATGCAGTTTTCGGGGAATACGGATTGCCACACCAGTGTTGCGACACTGGTGTGGCAATGACAGAAACCGACTTTGTCTACAGTCTGAAAGGCACGTCCCAAAGCGGGACGTGCCTTTTCCTGTGACGGCGCTGAGACAATCACCCCCGGTGGAAACCGGGGGTGAAGTAGTTTCGGAGCTCTTGCGGTGTCGGAAATGTAATCAACCCTCGGCGCCCACCGCGACGATGCGGCCCTGACCGTAAGGCTCTTCATAGCCTGCGCCGATGCTGCCGCCCAGGGCCTCCGTGATGTAGTCGATCAGCACCTGGTTGTCCAGCTTGACAGACTCCTGTAACACGGTGGCGCCGTCATACATGGTGTAGCCGTCGCCGTGGTTCAGCAGCTGATAGTCAATAGAGGCAAGCTTGTAGGTCCCGTTCGGATCCAGCGGCTCGCCGGCGACCAGCACGTCGCGCACGCGGCGCTCCAGGCTCTCGTCCATGCCGGCAAAGAAGCCCTTCTCATCCTGTGTGCAGGGGGAGGGGATGTTAGGATCAAAGCGGAAGCTCAGGCCGGCCACCTGGTTGAAGCCGCCGAACTCACCGGGCAGAGCATGCACGGACCACTCCAGCGCATCCAGCACCTGCTGGCCGGTGACCTCGATGACGGTGAGGCTGTTGCCGAAGGGATGGACCCGCAGGATGTCGTTGAGGGTGATGTCGCCCTTGTTGATGGCCACACGGATGCCGCCGCCATTGACAAAAGCGATATCGGCGTCCCCGGCCTGATCCAGATAGGCGTCGGCGCAGAGGTCGCCCAGGTTCGTCTCAGCGCTGCGGACGATACGCACGGGCTTGCCGTCGGCGGTCACAGCCACGGGATCGTGGATGATCAGATCCACGCTGCTGGTCGCCACCACCTGTTGAAGCTTTTCGTTCAGCACGTCGGACGCGGCGGACACGGCTTCGGAGGCAGCGTTATCCAGCGGGAGCAGCTTGGGGGCGGCAACGCTGCTGCCCCAGGAATAGAGCTCGGAGGAGATCTTGCCGTCAGTGGTGATGGTCAGGGCCCCGATGTGGCCCAGCTTGGTGCCGCAGGCGGAGCGGACGACGTCCTCACCATCCTTGTTCTTCATGATGACCTGGTCGGTGTCATGGCTGTGGCCGTCAAGGAAGGCGTCGATGCCGGTGGTGTTGGCGATCACGTCGCTGTACATCCAGGGCGAGCACTCGGTCTCGTTGCCCATGTGGCCCATGACGATGACATAAGCGGCGCCTTCGGCCCGAGCGGCGTCCACAGAATTCTGCACGGCCTCGTACACAGCCTCGCCGGTTTCATCCTGCAGGAAGCCGTAGACGTATTCGCCCTCATCGTTCATGAAATAGCGGGGGGTGGAGGAGCGGAGCGTGAGCGGCGTGGTGACGCCCACAAAGGCGATCTTAACACCGTCAACCTCTTTGATGAGATAGGGATCGAAAACCAGCTCGCCTTCCTTGTTGAAGTTGCAGCTGATGTAGGGGAAATTGGCCTTTTCGGTCAGCGCAAGGAAATTCTCCACGCCGTAGTCAAACTCATGGTTGCCGGGGATGGCGACATCGTAGCCCATCGTGTTCATGATGTCGATGATGGCCTCGCCATGAGTCATCGTGCCGATGGGTTCGCCCTGAATGGCGTCACCATCGTCCACCAGCAGAACGTGGTGATCGGCGGAAAGGCTTTCTTTGACGGCGTAAAGGCCGGCATAGCCCCAGCCCTGGTCAATGCCGCAGTGCACGTCACTGGTGAAGAGAACGACCAGGTCTTTCTCCAGGGCAGGAGCGGCATCGTCGGCAAAGGCGGCGGTACAGCTCAGCGTCAGGACAAGGGCCAGAAGCAGGGCAATAAGCTTTTTCATGCAATGGATCCTCCTTATGTAATATTTGGTTTTGCACCTGATAATAGTATAAAGTATTTCTCGTTTTCAGACAAGAGGAAAAAGAGAAAGACCGTGACGGCGCGAGGCGCTGTCACGGTCTCTGTGATCGTGGGGCTGATCAGCCGATGCGGCGGTAGGCGGAGCCGGGCACGGCCTCATAGTTGGCGGTCAGGCCGTCGATCCACTCCTGCATGTCCCGGTTGAGCAGGTCGCTGCGGGCGATGGTGTTGCTGTACAGATCGCCCTCGCCCACGTAGTACATCACGTGGTAACCGGCATAGCCGCTGCTCTCACCGTAGACGATGGCGGTGTCACCCGCCTGGTGATCGTCAAAGCAGAAGGCGTCGAATTCCTCGACCATCTGGCCCTTGGCGATATTCTCATACAGACCGCCGTTGGTGTTGGAGCCAGTGTCCTCGGAGTACTGCTCGGCCAGAGCGGCAAAGCTCTCCTCGGTCTTCTCGCCGGCCTCATACTCGGCCAGGATCTCCTCGGCGCGGGCCTTGGCGGCTGCCTTGGCCTCGTCGCTGTAAGTGCCGTCCTCGGAGGCCTCGGCCATCACAAGGATATGGCGGACATTCGCGGTCTTGTAGTGGTTATCGTCCCGGGAGAGGAAGACCACCACCGTGCCGCCCTTGTCATTGGGGACGTTGGTGGCGTCACCGGCTTCGCGGTCGGCGGCCATCATCCACTCGGCATAGTCCTCGGACAGGCCGCTGCCATAGGCGGCGCTGCGCAGGGTGGGCGTCTCGCCCTCCAGCTGGGAAGCCACGGCGACGTCAAAGCGCTCCTGCGGATCCTCGATGTCCGTGCCGTCGGCGTAAGCCATGTAGATGGCCTCGGCCGTGGCCTGGGCCTCGGCCAGCGCCTGCTCGGTGGGCGCCTCGGCGTCCTCCTCAACGGGAGCGGTCACGGTGTAGAGCATATAGTCGAAACGGTCACTGGCGCCTTCCAGACTCTGGTAATACTCCTCCAGCTGCTCGTCGGTGTAGCTCAGAGATTCCTGATAGCTGCTGTAGGCCTTGCCGGCCAGGGTGCTCAGAAGACCGGCCTCGCGCACGATCGCGGTGGTCACGCCGTTGCCATAGTTGGCGGCGAAGAAGTTATCGGCGTTGGCATAGCCGCGCTCCTTGGCGATGGCGTCCATGTCAGCCAGGCTGTCGTTGACCTCGGCGATCTCCTCCTCGCTCAGGCTGATGCCGTTTTCAGCGGCATAGTCGTTGAGGGCCTTGGTCTGCAGCATCTCGTTGGTGGCAGCTTCCAGGAAGTAATCCTTCCAGGTACCGCCGTCGAGCATGGGGCAGTCCTGCTTGTCCAGACCGGCGACGCCGGCGCTGGTGTCGATGCCCAGCATGGAGGCGTAGTTGCCGTACTGGTTGAGCAGGGTGTAATACTGGTTGCCGTAGCGGTAGTTGACCTCGGCGGGGGAGTACTTGGTGTCGCCGATGGTGAGGGCGGTGGTCTTGGTGTAGAGGAAGCCGGAATCCAGGAACAGGATCAGCGCGATCAGCAGGATGACGGCGATGGTGCCGAGGGTCCAGCGGCGCTTGCTGACGGCCTGCTTCTTGGCCTCTTCCTGAGCAGCCAGCATTTTTTTGTCAGTGCCGGCCGCGCGGGCCGCCTGACGGTTTTTTCTTTCGGTTGAAGCGCTCATAACATTCGTCCTTTACTGTGTCGTAATATGAAAGCCGAATTATTATAACGCAATTCCCCCTGCGATTCAAGGGAAATGTTCCACATTCAAAAATTGTTTCAAATTTTTTCAGCAATTGTTGGGCCCGGCGCGCATATACTGCCTGTATGCGGCATGCGGAAAGGAGACAGTGCGATGGAATTTGACATTGACGATCTGATCTACGGCGACTGCGATCCCGGTCCCAGCGGGAGATGATACGTCCAATTTACGAGAAATCGAATAAAAAGCGCGGGCCGGGAGTCCGGCCCGCCAACAGGGTTGTGGGATAAAGATATGAGCCATTGGATAAGCTGTGAGACAAGGATACCGCCGATCGCGTTTTTTGTAAAGAGCGAAGGAGCACTTCTTTTGTCGAATGCATATTTTTTTCTCTTTCGGGCAGACTAAACGTGATCTTGAAGGAGAGGAGGAGACGCTTATGATTATGGACCGTATCGCCCTGATCCTGGCGATCATCGGCGGGATCAACTGGGGCTCGATCGGCCTGTTCCGCTTCGACCTGGTGGCCTGGCTCTTCGGCGGGCAGACCGCAACGGTGAGCCGTGTCATCTACACTCTGGTCGGTCTGGCGGCGCTGTGGTGTATCTCTCTGCTGTTCCGCACCGACGCGGTGAATGACGACATCTGA
>CAMNKQ010000105.1 GCA_946542465.1 uncultured Clostridia bacterium
AGCGCCTCCACATCGTCGAACTTCGTCTCCGGGCGCAGGAAGGAATAGAACTCCACCCGGGCCTGCCGTCCATAGAGATTCCCGCTGTAGTCCAGCAGATGGCTCTCCACGCTGACCCGTTCCCCGTCGCTGACGGTCGGGCGTACGCCAACATTGGTGACCGCCACATAGGAGTTGCCGTCCTCCAGATAGACTTTCGTGGCATAGACGCCGTGGCGCGGGACAAGCACCCCCTCCGGGAAATACATGTTGATCGTGGGCGTCCCCATCTTATGTCCCAGATGGTAGCCGGAGTGCACCGTGTCGGAGAGCATATGGGGATGGCCGAGCCAGCGGTTGGCCTCCTCCATCTCTCCGTTTTCGATGAGCTGCCGGATGCGGGTGGAACTGACGATCTGCCCGTCCAGCATGACCGGCGGGATGATATCACAGCCGAGGCCATGATCTTCACAGTACTCCTTCAGGCGCTCAGCCGTGCCCAGGCCCTTATAGCCAAAGCAAAAATCGTGGCCCACCACGATCCAGCCGATGTTCAGCTCCCGGATCAGGGATTCGATGAACACGACCCAGTCCATCTGCATCATGCTGCGGTTAAAGTGGAGGAACACCACGTTGTCGATGCCGAACTGACGGCGGATGATGTCCTCCCGCCCGATGGCGCTGTTGATCAGCGGAACGCTTTTCCCAAATACCAAGGTGTCCGGATGGACGTCAAAGCTCAAGACGGACGGGACTGCCCCGATCTCCGCCGCGCGCTCCTTGGTGCGGTTGAGAAGGGCGGCATGGCCAATGTGGACGCCGTCAAAAAAACCAAGGGCAATTGCTCTCTGTATCTCTGCCATTGCTTAAACCTCGAAAAAGCTTTTTATCGTGATGAGTTTCCCCTGCTCGGCCTTGCACAGAGCCAGGAACTCTCCTTTATCGCTGTAGATGCGATAGCGGCCTTCCGGCAGCTTGGTACCCGGCTGACCACCGACGCGCAGGATCGCCTCCGCCTTTCCGGAGATCACCGCCTTCTCCTCGTCAAACAGCGTGTCCACCGGGAGGAGCAGGCTCTCAAGCTGTCCGGCGTCCGCCACTTTCTGCACCTCGTCCAACGTATGGGCGTCTTCCAATCGGAATTCTCCCGCCCGGGTCCGCCGCAGGGAGCTCATGCAGCCTCCGCAGCCAAGAGCGCGGCCGATATCGTGGCAAAGCGTCCGCACATAGGTCCCCTTGGAGCAGCGGATATCCAGCAGATAATCCTCTCCGTCTCTCCCGAGCCGTGTAAGCTCATGGACGGTGATCCGGCGGGGCCGGCGCTCCACTTCCCCGCCGCGGCGGGCGATCTCGTAGAGCTTCTGCCCCTTGACCTTAATGGCGGAATACATCGGAGGGATCTGCTCGATCTCGCCCCGGAAAGAGGTCAGCACATCCTCCAGTTCCTCAACACTGACATCTCGCTTCTCCCCGCCGACGGGATGGCCGGTGATGTCCTGCGTATCGGTCTCCAGTCCCAGACGCAGCCCGGCCCGGTAACACTTCTCCTGGCTCTCGGCAAACTCCACCGCGCGGGTCGCACGGCCGACGAAGACCACCAGTAATCCCGTGGCCATGGGATCCAGAGTCCCGGAGTGGCCGATGCGCCGCTCCCGGAGAATGCCACGAAGCTTGGCCACCACGTCGCTGCTGGTCCAGCCGGAGGGCTTATCGATCAGCAGGATGCCCGTCATGGGCAGACCTCGTCGATCACCGCCAGCAGCATGGTTTTGGCCTTATCCGGCTCCGCCGCGATGGTGCAGCCCGCCGCCATGTCGTGCCCGCCGCCGCCAAAGGCCGCGGCGATGGCATTGCTGCTGACGCCGGGTACACTGCGGATGGAGATCTTGCTCTCTCCGCTTTCCAGTTCCCGGATCGTCACGTTGATCTCGCTGCCCTCGGCGCGCCCGGAGAGACCGGCCAGATCGTCAAAGTCGTCCGCCGTGGCGCCGCTGCGGCGCAGCATATCCCGGGTGATCGTGGCGATTACCAATCGTCCGTCCCGATAGAACTCCATGGAGGAATAGATCAGCCCTTCAAGGCGGATGCGCGCCGGCGAGACCTTACGGAAAAAGTCCCGCGCCACAACGTGGCCCGCTGCGCCCAGGCGCAGCAGTTCCGAAGCTGAGGCCAGCGTGTGGTAATCGGTATTGGCATATTGAAAGCAGCCGGTATCGGTGGTGACGGCGATATAGAGGAGCGTCGCCTCCTCTTTGGTTACGTCTCCGCAGAGGCACTTGATCAGCTCCAGGACGATCTCCCCACAGGAGGATTTTTCATCCCGTATCAGTTCATTTTCCGCGTAGTGGGCATTGGTGGGATGGTGGTCGACGCAGAGCCAGACGTCTCCCTCAAAGCCCTCGGCGAAGAGCCCCGGCGTCGCCACATCCACAGCGATCACCAGAGAGGTTCCGCTCTCCTCTTCGGCGGCAAGCGCCCCCACATAGGGGCGCATTTTTTTCGTCAGGCCGGGGTTGGGGATCAGCACAGCCTGTTTTCCCAACCGGCGCAGCGCAAGGCAGAGCGCCCCCGCGCTGGCAAGGGTGTCCCCGTCCGGGTTCTTATGGGTCAGGATGCGATAGTCGTCATGCTCCCGCAGGAGCTTGGCACACTCCCGATAGTTCATGGAATCACTCCTCAGAATCCTCGTCTTCGTCGTGTTTGATATCCAGGGAATTGATAACCTCGTTGATATGGGCCCCGTATTCGATGCTGTGGTCGACCTCAAACACCAGCTCCGGCGTATAGCGCAGGCTCATGGTATTCCCCAGTTCCCGGCGCAGCCAGCCGGCGGCGGATTTCAGGCCCTTCTTAAATTCCTTTTCGTTCTCCAGTCCCAGCACGCTGAGCCAGACCTTGGCATAGCGCAGATCGCCCGTGGTCTCCACGCGCGTCACGCTGATCATGCCCTGCTGCACCCGGGGATCCTTCACCTGGGGGATCAGTTTGGACAGGACAAACTGGATATCGTCGTTGGTTCTCGCAAGCTTATTGGATGGCATGGTATCCTCCTTACAGCCATGTAGGGGCTGGCCTTCCGGCCGGCCCCTACGGATCGTTTATACTGTTCTCAGGCGTTGATCTGCTCCATGACGAAGCACTCGATAATATCGCCCACCTTGATGTCGTTGAACTTCTCCACCTGCATGCCGCACTCGTAGCCGTTGGCCACTTCCTTGACGTCGTCCTTGAAGCGGCGGAGGGAGGCCAGGCTGCCCTCGTGGATGACGATGTTGTCACGCAGAACGCGAACCTCGCAGCCGCGCTGGATCTTGCCGTCAGTGCAGTAGCAGCCGCAGACGGTGCCGACCTTGGAGACCTTGTAGGTCTCACGCACTTCGGCGTGGCCGATGATGTTCTCCTGGAACTTCGGCGCCAGCATGCCCTTCATGGCCGCTTCGATCTCATTGATGCAGTCGTAGATGACGCGGTACATGCGCATATCCACCTTGCTGCGGGCGGCGCTGTCCCGGGCGGCGTTGTCCGGGCGGACATTGAAGCCCACGATGATAGCGCCGGAGGTGGCGGCCAGCATCACATCGGACTCGTTGATAGCGCCGACAGCGCTGTGGATAACCTTGACGCGCACCTCGTCGTTGGAGATCTTCTCCAACGAGGTCTTGACCGCCTCGGCCGAGCCCTGAACGTCGGCCTTGACGATGATGTTGAGGGTCTTCATCTCGCCGGCCTGGATCTGGCTGAACAGGTCCTCGAGGCTTACCTTCTTGGTGCCGGCCAGGCCGTTGTTATTGGCCTGACTGATACGGCGCTCCTCGGCCAGCTCTCTGGCCATGCGCTCATCCGCCACGGCGTTGAACACATCGCCCGCGCTGGGAACTTCGGAGAGACCGGAGATCTCCACCGGCGTGGAGGGACCGGCCTCGGTCACGCGCTGGCCCTTGTCGTTGATCATGGTGCGCACACGGCCCACAGCGGTGCCGGCGATGATGATATCGCCCAGCTTCAGGGTGCCGTTTTGCACCAGGACGGTCATGATGGGGCCGCGGCCCTTGTCCAGACGGGCCTCGATCACGGTGCCCTTGGCGGCGCGGTTGGGGTTGGCCTTCAGCTCCTGAACCTCGGCCAGGATGACCAGGTTCTCCAGCAGGTTGTCGATGCCCATACCGGTCTTGGCCGAGATCGGGCAGATGATCGTATCGCCGCCCCACTCCTCACTGACCAGATCGTACTCGGTCAGCTGCTGCTTGATGCGATCGGGGTTGGCGCCGACGGTATCCATCTTGTTGATGGCCACGACCACCGGAATGTTGGCGGCCTTGGCGTGGTTGATACTCTCAATGGTCTGGGGCATGATGCCGTCGTCCGCCGCCACGACCAGGATCGCAATATCGGTGACCATGGCGCCGCGGGCGCGCATGGAGGTAAAGGCCTCATGGCCCGGAGTATCCAGGAAGGTGATGGGGCTGCCGTTGATTTCAACGGTGTAGGCGCCGATGTGCTGCGTGATGCCGCCGGCCTCGCCGGAGACCACGTTGGCATGGCGGATGTAGTCCAGCAGAGAGGTCTTGCCGTGGTCGACGTGGCCCATGACCACCACAACGGGGGCGCGGGGCTTCAGATCTTCGGCCTTGTCTTCGCTGTCGTCGATAAGCTTCTCCTCGACGGTGACGATGACTTCCTTCTCCACCTTGCAGCCCAGCTCCATGGCGACCAGGGCCGCGGTATCGTAGTCGATGATCTCCGAGACGGAGGCAAACACGCCCATCTTGAAGAGCTGCTTAATGACCTCGGAGGCGGTCTTCTTCATGCGGGAGGCCAGATCGCCCACGCTGATCTCGTCAGGGATCTCGACCTTGAGCTGTTGCTTGCGGGCGATCTCCAACTGAAGGCGGTTCATCTTGTCCCGCTCCTCCTGGCGGCGCTTGGCAGAGGGGCTCTGCTGATT
>CAMNKQ010000106.1 GCA_946542465.1 uncultured Clostridia bacterium
AGTATCGCGAGATGCGCGAGAAGTATGAGGACGATTTCAAGGCCGGCATCGGCGCCGAGGCCATCAAGGAACTGCTGGCCCAGATCGACTGCGATCAGTTGGCTACCGAGCTGCGCGAGGAGCTCAAAACCGCCAGCGGTCAGAAAAAGGCCAAGATCGTCAAGCGCCTGGAGGTCGTTGAGGCCTTCCGCCAAAGCGGCAACCGCCCCGAGTGGATGGTGATCGACATCCTTCCGGTTATCCCGCCCGAGATCCGCCCCATGGTTCAGCTGGACGGCGGCCGTTTCGCCACCTCTGACCTGAACGATCTGTATCGCCGCGTGATCAACCGCAACAACCGTCTGAAGAGACTCCAGCAGCTCAACGCGCCCGACATCATCGTGCGCAACGAGAAGCGCATGCTCCAGGAGGCGGTGGACGCCCTGATCGACAACGGCCGCCGCGGCCGTGCCGTCACCGGCGCCAACTCCCGCGCCCTCAAGTCCCTGAGCGACATGCTCAAGGGCAAGCAGGGCCGCTTCCGTCAGAACCTGCTGGGCAAGCGCGTTGACTACTCCGGTCGTAGCGTTATCGTTGTCGGCCCCGACCTGAAGATCTATCAGTGCGGCGTGCCCAAGGAGATGGCGATCGAACTCTTCCGCCCCTTCGTTATGAAGAAGCTGGTGGAGGACGGCGTGGCCAACAACATCAAGTCCGCCAAGAAGATGGTCGACAAACAGCGTACCGAGGTTTGGGACGCGCTGGAAGATGTGATCAAGGAGCATCCGGTGCTGCTCAACCGCGCGCCGACGCTGCACCGCCTGGGCATCCAGGCGTTCGAGCCGGTACTGGTCGAGGGCCGCGCCCTGCGTCTGCACCCCCTGGTCTGCACCGCCTTCAACGCCGACTTTGACGGCGACCAGATGGCCATTCATGTGCCTCTGTCCTCCGAGGCCCAAGCCGAAGCCCGTATCCTGATGCTCTCGGCCAACAACCTCCTGCGTCCTCAGGACGGCCATCCCGTCACGGTCCCGACCCAGGATATGATCCTCGGCTCTTATTACCTGACCATGGTCCGCATCGGCTCTGCCGAGAAGGGCGCCGAGCGCATGCTCGTTGACGATCCGGGCGACACCGGTCTGGAAGCCGGCACGATCGTGGACGGCGATGAGATCTACGCCAAGAATCTGGAGGCCAAGGCCCAGAAGCTGCGTCCGGCTACCTATAAGCCGCTGCTGCTGTACCGTGATCCCAACGAGGCGATCATGGCCTATAACGACGGTGCCGTCGGCCTGCATGCGCCGATTCGCCTGCGCGTGACCAAGACCATCGATGGCGCTGAGGTGAAGCGCACCATCATCACCACGGTTGGCCGTATCATCTTTAATGAACCCATCCCGCAGGATCTGGGCTATGTGGACCGCAGCGATCCCGAGCATGCTTTTGACCATGAGATCAGCTTCCAGGTAGGCAAGAAGCAGTTGGGCGATATCATCGACCGCTGCATCCAGAAGTATGGCTTTACCATCTCCGCCGAGGTGCTGGACAGCATCAAGGCTCTGGGCTACAAGTATTCCACTAAGGCGGCGCTGACCATCTCCGTCGCGGATATGACTGTTCCCAGCGCCAAATATGAGTTGATTCATGAGACCGAGCAGGAGGTCGTCCGCATCGAGCGTCAGTACAAGCGCGGCTTCATCACCGATGACGAGCGCTATCGTCTGGTCGTTTCCGAGTGGGAAAAGACCACCAAGGATGTGACCGATGCACTGTCCAATGCCCTGGATGAGTACAACCCCATCTACATGATGGCTAACTCCGGTGCCCGTGGTTCCATGAACCAGATTCGTCAGCTGGCCGGTATGCGCGGCCTGATGGCGAACACCGCCGGTAAGACCATTGAGATCCCCATCAAGTCCAACTTCCGTGAAGGTCTGTCCGTCTTGGAGTACTTCATCTCCACGAGAGGCGCCCGAAAGGGTATGGCCGATACCGCTCTGCGTACCGCAGACTCCGGTTATCTGACCCGTCGTATGGTCGACGTCTGCCAGGACGTGATCATCCGCGAGAAGGACTGCGGCACCACCGAGGGCGTCTGGGCTTCGGCGATCTATGACCGCGGCCAGATGGTGGAGAGCTTCGGCACCGCCATCCACGGTCGTTTCCCGGCTGCCCCCATCACCGATCCCACGACCGGCGAGCTGCTGTTCGATACCAACCATATGCTGCTGCCCGAGGACGCGGCTGTTCTGGAGGCCCATGGCCTGCACAAGGCCTATATCCGCAGCGTTCTGACCTGCGAGGCTCACACCGGTGTCTGCGCCAAGTGCTACGGTATGAACCTGGCCATCGGCAAGCCCGTGAACGCGGGTGAAGCGGTCGGTGTCATCGCCGCCCAGTCCATCGGCGAGCCCGGTACTCAGCTGACCATGCGTACCTTCCACACCGGCGGCGTTGCCGGTGATGATATCACCCAGGGTCTGCCTCGTGTTGAAGAACTGTTCGAGGCCCGCAAACCCAAGAAGATGGCCATCCTGTCCGAGACCTCCGGCACTGTCTCCATCGAGGAGGCGAAGAAGGGCGTCATGTACGCCATCACCGTGACCAATGAGGCTGAGGGCAGCACCAATGTCTATACCGTGCCTCACTCCGCCGGTATCCTCGTTCACAACGGGGATCACGTCGACAAGGGACAGGAGCTCACCTCCGGTGCACTCAATCCCCACGATGTTCTGCGGATCCGCGGCATCAATGACGACCAGTATGGCCGCCAGGGCGTGCGCAGCTATATTACGAGCGAGGTTCAGAAGGTGTACCGTCAGCAGGGTGTTGATATCAACGATAAGCACATTGAGGTCATTGTGCGTCAGATGATGCGCAAGGGCCGCGTGGAGGAGGCAGGCGACACCGATCTGCTCTCCGGCGCTACCGTGGATATCGCCCAGGTGAAGGAAGCCAACCGCAAGATTGATGAGCGCATTGCCGCCGGTGAAGAGGGCCTGACCCACGCCACCTACACGCAGTTGCTCATGGGTATCACCAAGGCTTCTCTGGCCACCGACAGCTGGATGTCCGCCGCCTCCTTCCAGGAGACCACCAAGGTCCTGACCGATGCTGCCATCAAGGGCAAGGTCGACCGCCTGGTTGGCCTGAAGGAGAACGTCATCATCGGTAAGCTGATTCCCGCCGGTTCCGGTCTGAGCCAGTATCGTGATTTCGATATGGTGACCGATGAGTCCATCGAGGCCGAGCCTGAGGAATACGTGGATCTGACGGCTCTTGTCAGCAAGACCAACGCTCTTTAAGTCAATACCGAAAAAGGGGCTGCCTTTGAGACAGCCCCTTTTGATACGGAAAAGCCGCCGCCCGACCAGGGCAGCGGCTTAAATCGATTCTTGTGTTATTCCGGCAGCTTGCAGACGTCGATCCACTCCAGCGCTTTGGAGTAGGTGAAAAGCTCATCCAGGTTCAATTCAATGGCACTGCTGGGACTGCCGACGGCGGGGAAGACCGTGGTGAAACGCTTCAGACTTTCGTCCAGATAGACGGGAATACCCTCTTTACAACCAAAGGGGCAAACGCCTCCAACCGGGTGTCCCACCAGCTCCAGCACCTCATCGGCGGAGAGCATCTTGGCCTTCATATGAAACTTCTCTTTGAACTTATGATTGTCGATCCGCGCGTCGCCGGCGGCCAGGATCAGCATGCAGCCATCTGCCGTTTTGAAGGACAGGGTTTTGGCGATGCGGGCACCCTCTACGCCGAGGGCCAGAGCGGCGAGCTCCACGGTGGCGGAGGAGACAGTGAACTCCTGCACCCGATCTTCCATACCGAGAGAGCGGAAGTAGGCGCGGCCGGTTTCAATGGACATGGCTAAATCGCTTCTTTCTGTTTAAATTTGAACAGGGAAGCGCTTGACGGCGCTTCCCTGAGACTTTCGTTTGTCCTATCGATTCAGGGGATCAGTTCGGGATAGGCGACACCGGCCAGGTCGGCCAGCTGACGGGTGGGGAACTTGTCATAGCGGCGCATGAAATCCTGCCACATGCCATGGGTGTCCACCCGGTCGGAGGCGGTCAGCATACTGGCGCTGAGCTGGGCACATTTTCCACCGAACTTGACCTTCGTGTTCAGCAGCGTCGTCGCCGCGACCAGCACCAGACAGAGCAAAATGGCAAACCAGGTTTTCTGAAAAATCTTCATAGTGTTCTCGTCAGCCCTTCATGGCCAGCAGCTTCTGGTTCAGCTCGTTTTCAATGCGGGCGAGCTCCTCCTCGGCGGCAGCGCGTTTGGCACGGCCGTCGTTCTGGATCTGCCGCACCTCATCCAGCGTGGCGATCAGCTCCAGGTTGGTCTTGCGGAGCGTCTCAATATCCACGATGCCGCGCTCGGCCTCCTTGGCGATGGTGACGCTGCCCTGGTGCAGGGCCTGAGCGTTCTTCTCCAGCAGTTGGTTAGTCACATTGGTTACCTCATTCTGAGCTTTCATGGCCTGCTCGGAGTTATAGAGGGCCAGCGCCATGACCATCTGGTTTTTCCACAGGGGGATGGTATTGACGATGGAGGAGCGGATCTTCTCGCTCATCAGGCTGTCATTGTTCTGCACCATGCGGATCTGCGGGGCCATCTGGACGGAGATCATGCGCGTCAGCTCCAGATCGTGCAGCTTCTTCTCAAAGCGGCCGATCAGGTTGGCAAAGTCGTTGGCGGCCTGGGCGTCCTCGGGCAGACCGGATTCCTGGGCCTTGGCGACATACTTGGGCAGTTCTTCCTTGCGCAGCTGCTCAACGCGAAGCTTGCCGGCCAGAATATACATGGTCAGCTCTTTCTGGTACTCGCTGTTCTTGTCATACATCTTGTCCATCATGCTGATGTCCTTGAGAAGTGTGACCTCGTGCTTTTCCAGCTCTTCCACGATCTTGTCCACGTTGAT
>CAMNKQ010000107.1 GCA_946542465.1 uncultured Clostridia bacterium
CCCATCATCACCGGCATGGGCCTCTCCGGCCAGCCCAACGAGGGCGCGGATATCGGCGGCTTTGCCGGCCCCGCCCCCAGTGAGGAGCTTTTTGTCCGCTGGGTGCAAAACGGCATCTTCCAGCCCCGCTTCTCCATCCACTCCGCCTCCAACGACAACACGGTCACCGAGCCCTGGATGTTCCGCGATTCCGCGCCCCTCATCCGGGAGGCGATCCTGCTGCGCTATCGCATGACGCCCTACCTCTACTCCGCCGAGTATGAGGCCCATCGGACCGGCGCGCCCATCATGCGCGCTCTGGTCTACGAATTCCAGAACGACGAGCAGGTCTACGACGAGAGCTTTGAGTTCCTCTATGGCCGCGACATCCTGGTGGCCAATGTCCTCGAGGAGGGAGCCAGGAGCCGCAAGGTCTATCTCCCGAAAGGCTGCAAGTGGTACGACTGGAACGACAAGTTCCGCTGCTACGAGGGCGGAGAGACGATCGAAGTGCCGGTGGATCTCGCGACCATCCCCCTCTTCATCCGGGAAGGGGCCATCATCCCCCTGGCCGACAACCAGCTCATGAGCATGGAGCGGGATCACATGAGCGCCCTGCACCTGATCCTCGCCCCCGGCGGGGAGCGGAGCTATACCCTCTATGACGACGACGGCGTCTCCAACGACTACCGCAAGGGCGTCTGCCGCAAGACGGAGATCCGCATGAGCGGCGAGAGCGTCGTGAAGGTGGCCTTCCGCTCCGAGGGCAGCTATACCGATTTCGTCGAGACCGTCACGGTGGAGATGATCCGCAAGGACCGCAGCCCCTTCTGGGTGGCCCTGGGCGGGAAGAAGCTGGAGCATTTCCTCAACCGCCGCAAGTTCGAGGCGGCCGAGGAGGGCTGGTATTACAGCCAGTCCAAGCGCGCCGTGCTCATCAAGTACGCCAATCCCAAGAAGGATCTGACCCTCACCGTCAGCTTTGAGGACTTTGACCTCATCGGCATGTAAGGGAGGCCGCTATGCTGGTAAACTGCCTGCAATCCTATGAGAAAACCGAAAACGGCTGGCTGCTGCACGCCGATACGGCGGATGTGCTGCTCGTCTTCCTGACGGATGACATTGTCCGCATCCGCGTCAATTTCGACCGCCGCTTTGACGAGGCCTCCTATACCCTCGTCACCACCGCCTGGGCAGACCGCCTCGACCCGCTCTTTGAGGGGGAGCGGCAGCGGGTGCGGGCCCTGGACGTCGCCTGCACGGAGACGGAGAAGGAGCTCGTCTTCGAGACGGCGACGCTCTGCCTGCGCCTGCGCAAGCAGCCCTTCTCCTTCCGCCTCCTGGACAGGGAGGGCCACACGCTCTATCGCGACCTGCCGGAGCGCGCCTTTGAGAAGGACCACCTGGGCCGCCTCAGCCATTACTCCTGCATGGACCGGGAGCACGACCACTTCTACGGCTTTGGCGAGAAGACAGGGCATCTGGACAAGAAATTCCGCCGCCTGCGCATGAGCCCCAAGGACGCCATCGGCCACGATCCCGAGACCGGCGACCCCATGTACAAGCACATTCCCTTCTACATCCGCGTGAATGACGAACAGCGCCGCGCCCTCGGCCTGTTCTATCACAACTCCTATGACTGCGTCTTCGACCTGGGACAGGAGATCTCCGGCTACTGGGAGCGCTACTGCTACTACCAGACCGACGGCGGCGACATCGACCTCTTTCTCATCAACGGCCCGGACATGCGGGACGTCATCGGCCGCTACACCTGGCTGACGGGCCGGACGATCCTGCCCACAAAGCAGTCCCTGGGCTACTGCATGTCCACGATGTACTATGCGGAGCTGGAAAAGGACTGCGACAAGGAGATCTACAAGGTCGTGGACAAGCATCTGCAGGAGCAGATCTGGATCGACAACTTCTGGCTCGCCTCCGGCTACTCCTCGGGCGAGGAGGACAACCTGCGCTATACCTTCAACTGGAACCGCAAGCGCTTTCCGGACCCGGAGGGCTTCTTTGAGAAGATGAATGCCATGGGCATCAACGTCATCTGCAACCTCAAGCCGGGCGTGCTGAAAAACCACCCCTATGCCCGCTATTATGAGGAGCGGGACGCCTTCATCAAGACCCCGGACGGCAGCGGCGACGCCACCGGCCGCTGGTGGGGCGGCGAGGGCCGCTTCATCGACTTCACCGGCCCCAAGGGCCGCGAGGCCTGGAAGCATCTGCTGGAGGAGAACATCCTCAAGAAGGGCACGAAGACCGTCTGGAACGACAACTGCGAAATCGACGGCATCGAGGATCGCCTCTCCCAGTGCGACTACGAGGGCGCGAAGGGCACCATGGAGGATCTGAAGATCATCCACTCCAACATGATGGCCTATACCGCCGTCCAGGCGATCCATGACGTCTACCCCAACGAGCGGCCCTATGTCATCAACCGCGCCGGTTTTGCCGGCATCCAGCGCTATGCCCAGGTCTGGGGCGGCGACAACCTGACCGACTGGCGCACGGTGAAGTTCAACCTCGCCACCATCATGGGCATGGGCCTCTCCGGCTGTGCCAACATGGGCTGCGATATCGGCGGCTTTGCCGGCGGCGCGCCGGAAGGGGAGCTGCTGCTGCGCTGGATCCAGAGCGGCGTGTTCCAGCCCCGCTTCACCATCAACTCCGCCAACTCCGACAACACCGTCACCCAGCCCTGGATGTACGCGGAGAACCTGCCCTATGTGCGCGCGGCTTACGCCCTGCGCTATCGGATGCTGCCCTATCTCTATTCTCTCATGCGCGAGGCCAGCGTGAAGGGCCTGCCCGTCATGCGCCCGCTCTTCCTGGAATTCCCGGAGGATCCGGCCTGCTACACGGACGAGAGCCTGAGCTTTCTGTACGGCCCCGCCGTGCTGGTGGCAAACGTGGTGGAAAAGGGCGCGAAGACCCGTCGGCTCTATCTCCCGAAGGGCTGCACCTGGTACGACATGAACGATCACCTGCGCGCCTACGAGGGCGGCCAGACGATCGAGGTGCCGGTGGACCTGGGCAGCATCCCCATGTTCCTGCGCGGCAGCGCGATCTTCTGCACCTCGGAGGACGTCAAGCGTATCCTGGCCGACAAGGTCCGCCGGCTCGACCTGCTGATCGCCGCCGAGGAGGATGTGGAATTCACCTATTACGACGACGACGGGCATACCGAGGACTATCGGCGCGGCGACTACGCCGAGACCCGGATCCGCGTCACGGCAGGGGACCGCACCCGCATCCGCTTTGAAAAGAGCGGCACCTATCCGGACAGCATCGAGCGCCTCAGCCTCCGCCTGGTGAGCAAAAAGAAGGGCGCCTTCTGGGTCACCGTGGACGGAGAGCCGATTCCCCGCTATCTGGTGCGCGACAACTGGGAGGAGAGCGAGAGCGGCTGGTACTATGAGCTCTCCGACCGCAGCATCCTGGTCAAATGCCCCAAGCCCCGAAAGGACAGCTTTGAGATCGTCGTCTCGACAGAAAAGTTCGACCTCATCGGCATGGCCGATGAGTGAAAAAAGAGGAGGTACACAGTATGGCAATGCAAATGGGTTTTCGCTGGTACGGCGAAGGCAACGACAAAATCTCCCTCTCGGATATCCGGCAGATCCCGGGCGTGAGCACCATCGTCTGGGCCCTGCACAGCAAGATGCCCGGTGAGATCTGGCAGCCGGAGGAGATCGCCCCGGTGGTGGAGCAGATCAGAGCCGCCGGCTTCAACGCCGACGTGGTGGAGTCCGTGAACGTCCACGACGATATCAAGATCGGCCTTCCCACCCGCGATCGGTACATCGACAATTACATCCAGACCATCCGCAACCTCGCCCCCTTTGGCGTGAAGGTCATCTGCTACAACTTCATGCCCATCTTCGACTGGACCCGCTCGGACATGTTCCACCCGGTGGGGGACGGCTCCACCGCCCTCTTCTACCAGAAGGACATGATCCAGGACGACCCCAAGGAGATGGCCGACTACGTCATGGGCCTGACCGAGAAATACCACATGACCTTCCCCGGCTGGGAGCCCGAGCGCATGGCAAAGCTGGACGAGCTGTTTGAGGCCTACAAGCCCGTCACCAAGGAGAAGCTCTGGGAGAATTTCAAGTATTTCCTGGAGCGCCTGATGCCCGTCTGCCATGAGTGCGACATCAAGATGGCCGTGCACATGGACGATCCCCCCTGGGATATCTTCGGCCTGCCCAGATTGCTCATCGACGCGGAGAGCATCGACCGCTTCCTCAAGATGGTGGACGATCCCTACAACTGCCTGACCCTCTGCTCCGGCAGCCTGAACGCCAACCCGGAGAACAACGTGGCCGAGATCGTCCGCAAGCACTGCGACCGCATCGCCTTTGCCCACATCCGCAACGTCAAGCATTTCCCCAACGGCGACTTCTCCGAGGCCAGCCACCGGGACTGCGACGGCGACACCGGCATTCTGGACATTCTGCGCGCCTATCACGACTGCGGCTTTGACGGCTATATCCGCCCCGACCACGGCCGTCACCTCTGGGACGAGAAGCCGGGCAACGTCCGCCCCGGCTACGGCCTGTACGACCGGGCCCTGGGCATCATGTACATGCTGGGCGCCTGGGACTATATGGACAAATTCGGGAAATAAACCCGCGATGGGAGGTACATAGACATGGTACTGAATAACGAATCTCTGAAAAACCGGGCCGAATGGGAGGCCAAGGGCTACCGCCTGCCAGAGTATGACCGGGAGGCCATGATCGCGCGCACGAAAGAAAACCCCACCTGGCTGCACTTCGGCGCGGGCAACATCTTCAAGGCCCTGCACGGCATGGCCGCCCAGCGCCTTTTGAACGAGGGCGTGCTGGACAAGGGCATCATCGCCGTCGAGCGCATGGACCGCGG
>CAMNKQ010000108.1 GCA_946542465.1 uncultured Clostridia bacterium
GTCTGGGTGGGGTGGTTGTGGCCGCCGTCGCCGGCGTTGATGACCGGGATGGAGGCGTTCATCGCCGCCACCAGGGGCGCGCCCTCCTTGGGGTGGCGCATGGCGATGATATCCGCGTAGCAGCTGATGACCTTGGCCGTGTCGGCCACGCTCTCGCCCTTGGCGGCGGAGGAGCTCTGGGCCTCGGAGAAGCCCAGCACCTGGCCGCCCAGCTCGTACATGGCGGCCTCGAAGCTCAGCCGGGTGCGGGTGGAGGGCTCGAAGAACAGCGTGGCGAGCTTCCTGCCGCGGCAGCGCTCGCTGTATTTCTCGGGGAAGGCGATGATGTCGTTGGCCGTGTCGATGAGCTCCTGCAGCTCCTCCACGGAGAAATCCAGAATGTCGATCAGATGTCTCATAACCTATAGGCACTCTCTTTCATGGTGAATAAAAGCCTCGCAGAGTTTTTCGCGTCGCAACGCGAAAAATCAGTCAAATTCGTTTTTTCCGGGGACATGCGCCTCGGAAAAAACTCTTCTCAGCCCGAAAGTGTGCGAGCGCCTTTCGGCGCGAGTGCGCGCATCGGGCTGCCATCCCTTTTCAAACAGGAAATTTATTTCCTGTTTGAGGAGATCCAGGATTCGTCCGAGGGATTGTCGCGGAAAGCCAGCAGCCGCTTGACGTCCTCGGGGCGGATGTAGCCCTCTTCGGCGGCGACGCGGGCGATCACGTCAAAATTCGTGAGGCTGTGGTTCGTGACCTCCGCCGCGGCCAGGCGCTCCAGGCCCTTTTGCATGCCGTAGGTGAAGATGCTCGCCACGCCCAGGACCTGGGCTCCGGCCTCCCGCAGCACGTTCACCACCTCTAAAACGCTCCCGCCCGTGGAGATCAGGTCCTCGATGACGACCACCTTCTGTCCCGGCTCCAGCCGACCCTCGATCTGGTTCTTCCGGCCGTGATCCTTGGCCCCGGAGCGGACGTAGCCCATGGGCAGGCCCATCAGATGGGCGGTGATGGCGGCGTGGGCGATGCCGGCGGTGGAGGTGCCCATCAGCACCTCCGCCTCCGGATAGTATTCCCGTACCAGCTCGCTCAGGCCGGTCTCCACGTCCAGGCGCACCTGGGGCGCCGTGAGGGTCAGGCGGTTGTCGCAGTAGACCGGGCTCTTGATGCCGCTGGCCCAGGTGAAGGGCTCGTCGGGCCGGAAGAACACGGCTTGGATTATCAGCAGGTCGCGGGCGATGATTTCAGCATTCATGGCAAAATTCCTCCACACAGCGTTGATAGGCGGCCACGGGGTCCGCACTCTGGGTGATGGGGCGGCCCACCACGATGTAGTCCGAGCCCAGTTCCCGGGCCCGGGCGGGGGTGGTGACCCGTTTCTGATCGCCCACCTCCCCATCGGCAAAGCGGACGCCGGGGGTCACGGTGAGGAAGTTCTCCCCGCAGCGCGCGTGCACCTTGCCCGCCTCCAGCGGGGAGCAGACCACCCCGTCCAGACCCGCCGCGGCGGCGTTGGCCGCGTAGGCCATGACCACCTCGTCCAGGGGCTTTTCGATGAGCAGCTCCTCCTCCATGGCCCGCTGGTCGGTACTGGTGAGCTGGGTCACCGCGATCAGCAACGGGCGGCTGCCGTCGGGCCGGGTCAGACCCTCCAGCGCGGCCTCCATCATGGCGCGGGTGCCCGCGGCGTGGAGATTCACGATGTCCACGTCCAGGGCCGAGAGGGAGCGCATGGCCTTTTTCACGGTGTTGGGAATGTCGTGCAGCTTGAGATCGAGAAAAATCTGATGGCCCCGGGCCTTGATCGCCCGGACGATCTGGGGCCCCTCGGCGTAGAAAAGCTCCATGCCGATCTTGACAAAGGGCTTTTCGCCGGTGAAGCGGTCGAGAAAGCGGAGCGTCTCCTCCCCGGAGGGGAAGTCGCAGGCGATGATCACGTTTTTAGCCATGGTGGGCACCTCCAATGCAGTCTTGTATCGTATCGAACCCGTAGCGGTCGAGGGCCGCCGGGAGCGCGTCGAGGATCCGTTTGCAGGCGTAGGGGTCGCGGAGATTGGCCGCGCCGACCTGCACGGCGCAGGCCCCGGCCAGCAGCATTTCCAGTACGTCCTCCGCCGAGGACACGCCGCCCAGGCCGACCACCGGGATCTTCACCGCCCGGGACACCTGCCAGACCATGCGCAGGGCCAGGGGGAAGAGGGCCGGGCCGGAGAGGCCGCCGGTGACATTGGCCAGGACGGGCCGCCGGGTCTTGAGGTCGATGCGCATCGCCATCAGGGTGTTGATGAGGCTCAGGCCGTCGGCCCCGGCCGCCTCGCAGGCCCGGGCGATGGCGACGATGTCCGTCACGTTGGGGGAGAGCTTCACGAGCACCGGCTTGGTCGTCACGGCCTTCACGGCCCTCACCACCTCCGCCGCCGCGGCGGGATCGGTGCCGAAGCTCATGCCGCCGCCGTGGACGTTGGGGCAGCTGATGTTCACCTCCAGCCAGCCCACCTGCTCCTCTCTATCCAGCTTCGCGCAAACCTGGGCGTATTCCTCCACGGAAAAGCCGCTGACGTTGGCGATGACCGGCTTGTGGAAGACCGCCTTCAGCTTGGGCAGCTCCTCCCGGATCACCGCGTCCACCCCGGGGTTTTGAAGCCCCACGGCGTTGAGCATCCCGGCGCTGGCCTCCGCGATGCGGGGCGTGGGATTGCCGAAGCGGGGCTCCCGGGTCGTGCCCTTGAAGGAGAAGGTCCCCAGGCAGTTGATGTCGTAGAGCTCGGCGAATTCATAGCCGTAGCCGAAGGTCCCGGAGGCGGGGATCACGGGGTTATCCAGCGCGATGCCGCAGAGCGTGGTGCTCAGGTTTACCACAGGATCTCCTCCTTTCGGAACACGGGCCCGTCCTTGCAGACCCGTTTGGGCCCCTGTGTCGTGGCGATCGTGCAGCCCATGCAGGCCCCGAAGCCGCAGCCCATGCGCCGATCGAAGCTCAGCTGCCCGGGCTTGTCGCTCGTTTTCGCCACGGCGCGGAGCATGGCCTCCGGCCCGCAGGCGTAGACGGAGGAGTGGGGCAGCGCCATCGCCGCGGTCACGAAGCCGCGGATGCCGAAGCTGCCGTCCTCGGTGGTGACGGTGGGGGGCAGGCCCAGGGCGGCGAAGCGCTCCCAGAAAACCATCTCCTCCCGGCGGCGAAAGCCCAGGATGACCCGGGGCCGCAGGCCGCGCTCGAGAAAAGCTTTGGCCAGACCGTAGAGGGGGGAGACCCCGGTGCCGCCGCCGATGAGCAGGGGGGCATCCCCGCTGTCCTCCAGCGTGAAGCCGTTGCCCAGCCCGGTGAGCAGGTCCAGCTCCGTCCCCGCGGGGAGGGTGCGGAGGAGCTCCGTGCCCTTGCCCACGGCCTCATACAGCAGCGTGAGCGAGCCCTCCTCCCAGTCGCAGACCGAGAAGGGGCGGCGCAGGAAGAGGCCGGGGAGCTGCACATCCGCAAACTGGCCCGGGGCCGTGATGCCGGAGCTATCGCCCTCCAGGCGCAGCAGGCTCACGCGCCCGGTCAGCGGCGCGTTTTCGAGAATGGTAAAAAGTCCCTGTTTCATGCGTCGATGGTGGAGACGGTGATCGTGGTCTCCTCCAGCACGTCCAGAAGCACCCGCACCGTGTCGAGGGAGGTGAAGATGGTCACGTTATTCTCCGTGGCGCAGCGCCGGATGATGACGCCGTCCTCCAGATGGGTCCCGCTGTGGACCGCGCGGGTGTTGATGATATAGCTCACGTAGCCGGCGCGGATGGAGTCCAGGATCTCCTCGCTGCCCTCGCTGATCTTTTTGCGGATGCGGGTGCGGATGCCGTGCTCCTTGAGGAAGCGGGCGGTGCCGGGCGTGGCCTCGATGTTGAAGCCCATGTCGTAGAAGCGGCGCACCAGGGGCAGGGCCTCCTCCCGATCCTCCCGGGCGACGGTCACGAGCACCGTGCCGTAATTTTGCAGCTTCATCCCCGAGGCCTGCAGCGCCTTGTACATGGCGCGGGAGAGCTTGTCGTCGTAGCCGATGGCCTCGCCCGTGGACTTCATCTCCGGGCTCAGGTAGGCGTCCAGGCCCTTGATCTTGTTCCAGGAGAAGACCGGCACCTTCACGTAGTGGCGCTTTTTCTCCTCCGGGTAGAGGTCGAAGAGGCCCTGCTCCTTCAGGCTCTTGCCCAGGATGACCTCGGTGGCGATGTCGGCCAGGGAGTAGCCCGTGGACTTGGACAGGAAGGGCACCGTGCGGGAGGAGCGGGGGTTGACCTCGATGATGTAGACCTGCTCGTTCTTATCCACGATGAACTGGATGTTATACAGGCCGATGATCCCGATGCCCAGGCCCAGCTTTTTCGCGTACTGGAGAATGATCCCCTTCACCTTGTCGGAGATGGAGAAGGCGGGATAGACGCTGATGGAGTCGCCGGAGTGGACGCCGGTGCGCTCCACCAGCTCCATGATACCGGGGACGAACACGTCCCGGCCGTCGCAGATGGCGTCCACCTCCACTTCCTTGCCCTGGATGTACTTGTCCACCAGGACGGGCTTGTCCGCGTCGATCTCCACGGCGGTCTTGAGATAGTGGCGCAGCATCTCCTCGTTGGCCACGATCTCCATGGCCCGGCCGCCCAGCACGAAGCTGGGGCGCACCAGCACCGGATAGCCGATCTCGGCGGCGGCCTTCACGCCGTCTTCAATGTTGGTGACGGCGGTGCCGCGGGGCTGGGGGATGCCCAGATCCAGCAGGATCTTCTCAAAGCTGTCCCGGTTCTCGGCCCGCTCGATGGCGGCGCAGTCGGTGCCGATGATCTTGACGCCCCGCTCCATCAGCGGCTGGGCCAGGTTGATGGCGGTCTGGCCGCCCAGGGAGGCGATGACGCCCTCGGGCT
>CAMNKQ010000109.1 GCA_946542465.1 uncultured Clostridia bacterium
GACTGCAAGGTCTACATGGTCAAGGTCAGCTATGAGCAGAAGCCCTTCCGCCGCGAGGTCATGCGCACCTACGGCGCCAGCGTGACCCCCTCCCCCTCCATGGAGACCGAGGTGGGCCGGAAGATCCTGGCCGAGCACCCCGGCACCACCGGCTCCCTGGGCTGCGCCATCTCCGAGGCCGTGGAAGTGGCCACGAAGAACCCCGGCTACCGCTACGTATTGGGCAGCGTCCTCAACCAGGTGCTGCTGCACCAGAGCGTCATCGGCCTGGAGGCCAAGGCGGCCTTTGACAAGATCGGCGTCAAGCCCGATATCATCATCGGCTGCGCCGGCGGCGGCTCCAACCTGGGCGGCCTGATCTCCCCCTTCATGGGCGAGAAGCTGCGCGGCGAGGCGGATTACCGCTTCATCGCCGTGGAGCCCGCCTCCTGCCCCAGCTTCACCCGCGGCAAGTTCGCCTATGACTTCTGCGACACCGGCATGATCTGCCCCCTGGCCAAGATGTACACCCTGGGCAGCAGCTTCATCCCCTCGCCCAACCACGCCGGCGGTCTGCGCTTCCACGGCATGTCCCCGATCCTGAGCCAGCTGTACCACGACGGCTATATGGAGGCCATCGCCGTGGAGCAGACTTCGGTGTTCCGGGCGGCTGAGCAGTTCGCCCGCACCGAGGGCATCCTCCCCGCGCCGGAGTCCAGCCACGCCATCAAGGCGGCCATCGATGAGGCCCTCAAGTGCAAGGAAACCGGCGAGGAGAAGACCATTTTCTTCGGTCTCACCGGCACCGGCTACTTCGATCTGGTGGCCTATCAGCAGTTTAACGACGGTCTCATGACCGACTATATCCCCACCGACGAGGATCTGGCCAAGGGCCTGGCCGCCCTGCCGCAGGTTCCCGGGCAGGCTTGATTTTTCCCCAATTTATACATTTTTAAGGCGGAGTCGTTATGGCTCCGCCTTTCTTGTGCCTTGCATCCCGGCATCCGGTATGATAAAATTGTAACAGTGTAGTTTACCCGAAAATACGACAACAGGAGGTCCTCCTATGAGCGAAAACATCATCTATTGCTATTCCGGCTCCGGCCACTGTCTCAACATGGCCCAGAGCATCGCCAAGGTCCTGGGCGACACCGACATCGTCATGATGCGCTCCTTCCCGGCCAAAACCGACGCTACCGAGGCCAAGCGCGTGGGCTTCGTGTTCCCCTGCTACGGCGGCGGCCTGCCCGGCCACGTGGAGGAGTACATCAAGGCCATCAAGATCGCCCCGGGCGCCTACACCTTCGCCGTGGAGCAGTTCGCCGGCTACATGGGCTGCGGCCTGCACAAGATCGATGAGATCGTGCGGCTGGACTACTGGAACACCATCTCCAACCACTCCACCTGCATCTGGCTGATGCCCCACGCCCTGACCTTCCCGCCCACCTCCAAGGAGACCGCCCAGAAGCGTCTGGATCAGAAGGCCGCCGAGGTCGGTTCCGACGTGAAGACCATGAAGCACAGCGCGAGCCGCCCGCCCGAAAAAGCCTTCTTCGCGCTGGAGAGCAAGGCCTTCTCCGGCATGCACCCCAAGCGCGCCAAGAAGTTTGTCGCCAACGCCGACTGCATCGGCTGCGGCACCTGCGTGCGCGTCTGTCCCCAGGGCAACATCCAGCTCGTCGGCGGCAAGCCCCGCTTCGGCAGCAACTGCATCGGCTGCCTCAGCTGCGTGCAGTTCTGTCCCAAGGCCGCCATCAACGTGGGCAAGATCACCGAGAAGCGGGAGCGCTTCCCCAACCCCCACGTCAAGGCCGTGGATCTGAGCAAGCCCATCATCCATATCGACTGAGAGCATTCTACATTAAAAAGATAACGCCGCCCGGTGATGAAAACCGGGCGGCAATCTTTTTTGAAAAGCCCTTGACAATTAAATATCGTGGTGATATCATTTTGATATCAACTAAAGGAGGTTTTTTCCATGACTGAGAAAATCTTGAACAACAAGAAAAACGGCATGGCCATGATGCTGCTGTTCCTCTTGCTCTACGCGGCCGCCATCGGCCTCATTATCTTCGGCGCCATCCAGATGGATCAGGGGCGCAGCGGCTTCCTGCCTCTGTTCCTGCTGGGCATCCTCTGGGCCAGCCTCGGCTGGATCCCCTTCCTGGGCCTGAAGGTCCTCAAGCCCCAGGAGGCCCTGGTGCTGACCCTCTTCGGCAAGTACATCGGCACCCTGAAGGAGGACGGCTTCTATTTCGTCAATCCCTTCTGCGTGGCGGTGAACCCCGCCGCCAAGACCCGCCTGAGCCAGTCCGGCGACGTGGACGGCGGCCAGCAGAATAACGCTCTGCTGAACGTGGCCCTGGGTAAGAACGCGGAGGCTGGGGCCGAGCCGGTCAGCAAGAAGATCTCCCTCAAGGACATGACCCTCTCCAACAGCCGCCAGAAGATCAACGACTGCCTCGGCAACCCCGTGGAGATCGGCATCGCGGTCATCTGGCGCGTCACCGACACCGCCAAGGCCGTGTTCAACGTGGATAACTTCAAGGAGTATCTCTCCCTCCAGTGCGACAGTGCCCTGCGCAACATCGTGCGCATCTATCCCTACGACGTGGCCCCCGGTGTGGACACCACCGGCGACGGCGTGGCCGACGAGGGCAGCCTGCGCGGCTCCAGCGAGACCGTGGCCGCCCGCATCCGGGACGAGATCCAGCAGAAGGTGGCCAAGGCCGGCATTGAGATCGTCGAGGCCCGCATCACCTATCTGGCCTACGCGCCGGAGATCGCCGCCGTCATGCTGCAGCGTCAGCAGGCCAGCGCCATCATCGACGCGCGCAAGATGATCGTCGACGGCGCCGTGGGCATGGTGGAGATGGCGCTGGAGCGTCTGAGCGAGAACCACACCGTGGAGCTGGACGAGGAGCGCAAGGCCGCCATGGTCTCCAACCTTCTGGTGGTCCTCTGCGGCAACCGGGACGCCCAGCCGGTGGTCAACTCCGGCAGCCTGTATTGACGCCCCATGGCCGACAACGCCAAGAAACAGGTGCCGCTGCGCCTGTCCCCCAAGCTCTATGACGCCATCGCCGCCTGGGCGGAGGACGACTTTCGCTCCATCAACGGGCAGATCGAATATCTGCTGACCGAGTGCGTCAAGCAGCGGAAAAAGAACGGAAAATACGTCGGTGAGGAGATCGACAAGCCGATCGAGCTGGACATCGAGTGAGGTGGTAAGCATGACGCTCAAACAAATTCTGCGCCTGCTGGTGGTGATTCTGGGGCTGCTGGTGCTGCTGGGGACGACGGTCTTCCTCGTCCTGCGCTGGTCCGGTATCCCGGAGCAGATCCCCGCCCATTTCGACGGGTCCGGGCACATTGACGGCTATGAGAGCAAGAACTCCCTGATCGGCCTTCTCGTGCTGGCCTGGGTGTTCTGGCTGCTGATGATCGTCCTCGCCCGCGTTCCCCGGCTGCTGAAGCAAAACGGCAGCTTTGTGCGCGTCAATGCCATCCGCATCGGCGGAACCAGGCTGGAGCCCACGCCCCTGAGCCTGGAGCTCACCGGTCTGGCGCTGGCGCTGCTGTTTGGCTATCTGACGCTGTGCAGCGCCCTCTGCCGCGATCTGGGCGGCTGGTTTCTCCCCGTGTCGCTGATCGCCGTCCTGCTGGCGATGCTGGTGCCAAGCCTTCTGGAAAGGAGCAACTGATATGAAGGACAAAACTCTCCGCCGCTATCTGATTTGGGCCTTTGTGCTCGCCTGGGCACTCCAGGCCGCCGCCATCGTGCTCGTCCATCGCGGGGAGCCGCAGGGCTTCCGGCTTGTGCTGGCCCTGAGCATGTACGCCCCCTTTGCGGCCGTGCTGCTGGCCGGGATCGGCCTGCGCGGCATGGGCTGGAAGCCCCGGCTGAAAGGCAAGCTCCGCTGGGTGCTGGCCGCCTGGTTCGTCCCGGCTCTGTTTACCGTGCTCGGGGCCGCACTGTACTTTGTGATCTTCCCTTCCCATTTCGATGCCAGCGGCTCTCTGCTCGCCGCCCAGCTGGGTGAGGACGGTCTGGCCCAGTTGGAGAGCGCCGGGATGACGCTGCGAACCTATGCGCTGGTGCAGAGCGCCGCCGCGCTGACCTGGGCCCCCTGGCTCAATATGCTCGCCGCCCTCGGTGAAGAGGTCGGCTGGCGCGGCGCGCTCTATCCCAGGCTGAAAGCGCGCTTCGGCGTGGGAAAGGGCCGGCTCCTGGGCGGTCTGATCTGGGGCGTCTGGCACTGGCCCGTCATGATCCTCGCCGGCTATAACTACGGCACGCGGT
Organism: uncultured Clostridia bacterium; assembly: GCA_946542465.1. Classification (GTDB taxonomy): domain Bacteria; phylum Bacillota; class Clostridia; order Oscillospirales; family Oscillospiraceae; genus Limivicinus. The sequence goes on from CAMNKQ010000109.1 coordinate 4,283, forward strand.
ACTGGGGCGCGCCCGTGCTGGGGCCGCTGATCTTCTGCCTGGGCACCGTCGCCCTCGGCATTCTCTTTGATCGGCTGTACGAAAAGACACGCTGCATCTGGGCCCCCGCCCTGGCCCACGGCGCCTACAACGCCGCGGCCGGGCTGCCCTCTCTTTTCCTGGCGAGCTCCGGCGCCCAGTATTCCACCCTTGGCCCCGCCCCAATCGGTCTGATCGCCGGGCTGCCGCTCTTTCTGCTGGCGGCGCTGATCTGGAAAAAAAGCGAGGCTCCCGCCGCCTGACGCGGAACATTGCGCCTCCGGCGGGCGGCTTCTTCCGCGTCCCGTGCGCAGCCCCCGGAGCGCTGTCTCCTCTCTGTGCGGGGTTTCCAGCATGTGGAAGCCCCGCACAAAAAGAGAAATTTTTTCGAAAAAGGTATTGACAAATCTGCTTTGATTTGGTATATTAGCCGAGCGATGGCCAAGTAGTTCAGTCGGTTAGAACGCCGGCCTGTCACGCCGGAGGTCGAGGGTTCAAGTCCCTTCT
>CAMNKQ010000110.1 GCA_946542465.1 uncultured Clostridia bacterium
AGCTTCTCGGCTCCTGGGTGGAAAACGGCGAATATCCCAACGACGACAAGGCCCTCAAGACCATCGTCCAGGGGATCTGCGTCAAAAACGCGGAGCGGTATTTTGACCTTTGACGGACGCCGCTGCCTGGGACAGCATCGCATCAAGAATACATAGGAGGATCGCCATGAGAGAAAAACTGGAAAAGGCCTGGCTGAAGCTGGGAAAATTCCTCTTCTGGGCGCTGGTCACGGCCCTGTGCTGCTGCCTGACGTATCTGGTCTTTGTGCACCGGCATCTGATCATCGCCGCCATCAGGGGTGAGCCGCTGCCCGAGAGCCCGGAGGGCGCGCCCTGCCACCGTTTCTGCAAAACAAAATAGACGATCATACAAGCTGCCCGCGCCCTTCGGCCCCTTTCCGGACCGGAGGGCGCGTTCCGTTTTCGCAAAGTGGAGAGCCCCGGGCTTCCGGCTTCGGACTGCGTTTTTGTGACTTTTTTTGACAGAGCGCATCTTTTCGTTGCAATTCTCGACAAACTACTATATAATGATGCAAAGGGTGCCCCTGCGGACTATATCCGGGTTCGCCGCCGCTTCCCTCGATTGATATGAGCCGTGAGGGCTCGCAAGAAGGAAGGTACCGATTATGAAGATGAAAGGCCTGCGCGTATCTCTCGCGCTGCTTCTGGTCTTGGTCATGCTGGCCACGCTGGCGCCGGCCGCCTTCGCGGCGGATGTGGAGCGCGGTTATACGGTCACGATCGGCGACAACGTCTGGATCGCGATCGAATCGCCCAACGCCCAGAACATCGCCACCTATTCGCTGGACAGCGGCTCACTGCCCGAGGGGCTGAGCTACGGCGTCAACGGCAATTCCCTGGTGCTTCACGGCACGGTTGCCGCCCTGGGCAACACCGCGGCGAGCTTCTCCGTGACGGCCGGCCCGACCACCTACGCCTATAACGTCAGCTTTTATGTGACGGAGACGCCGGTCGCGACCCCGGCTCCCACGCAGGATCCGGCCGCCGCCGCGACGACCACCACCACGACGACCACGACCACCACGGCCGCTCAGCCGGCGGTGGACTCCAAGCTCCCCCGCGTGACCAAGAGCCCCACGGATGAGACCGTGGAGGAGGGCAAGCAGGCGGAGTTCGTCGCCCGCTATGAAAACGCGATCTGGGCCGTCTGGAAGTTCATCAGCCCCGACGGCAACACCGTTCTGCGCTATGACGAGGCCAAGGACTACTTTGAGGGTCTGGTCATCATCGACGGCAACTACAGCCACATGATCCTCAAGAAGATCCCCTATTCCCTGAACGGCTGGCGCGTGGCCTGCGAATACCGCAACAACGACGGCAGCGTCATGACCGATACGGCCACCATCACCGTCATCCCCAAGGTGACCCCGACCCCGGAGCCCACGCCGGTTCCGACGCCGGAGCCCACGCCCGTGCCCACGCCCGTCCCGAGCCCTGTTGCATCGGAGACGGCCGGCACCGCCGCCACAGGCCCTGAGACCGCCGGCACCACCGCGACGGGCGGCACGGCGGCCGGCACCGGCTCCACCACCGGCGTGATCCAGGCCTCCGAGGACGGCACGGAGAGCGGCAGCAGCACGACAGCCGGCACCGCCGCGACCGGCGGCACGGCCGCCACCACGGGCCGGACCACCGCCGCCACCGGCAGCCGCAGCAGCAAGAAATTCCCGCTGATCCCGCTGATCGTGATCCTGCTGGCGGCTCTCGCCATCGGCCTGCTCGTCTTCTTCCTGCGCCGCAAGCGCCAGGACGAGGAGGACGACTACGATTATGAGGAGCCCGTTGTCCGCCGCAGCAGCCGCAGCAGCCGCAACAACAGCGGCTATCAGGGCCGCCATGCCGCGCACACCGAGCGCTATGTCGAGGACGACTACGAGAGCGATATCGACGAGGATGACGACTACGACGAGGATCGCTGAGTCACGAAAAATCCATGAAATAGAAGGGTGAAGCCACCGGCTTCACCCTTTTTATACATGTTGCGTTTTGTGTATAAAGAGTCTGCTTTTTGTGTCAAAACAGACCGTGAACTTGCACAAAAGGGACGGATTAAATTCTGCATTTTCGATAAAGTTGTCGCATCATATTGATTTTATTTGAATAAATTGTTAAAATTGTCTCAGAATCCTTGTGTAAATTTGACAGGGAAAGAGGGAACCGAGCGGCGCTCCGATCTGCGGATCGGCAGCCGCCGTTATATTGTTACTGGAAACGGGGGAGTAAACAACACATGAGAGACCTGAAGTATCTGCAATACCTGGAGGATCTTCTGCAGCAGGCGAACAACAAGCTCATTGAGAAAGCCCGGGAGGACGGCAAGGTCTGCGTCGCCTACACCTGTGAGAATGTGCCCGAACCGCTGCTGAACCTGGATGGCGCCGTCTCCATCCGTCTGCACGCGCCCAACACCGGCTCCATGGACATCGCCACCTATTACATGACCAACCTCCTGTGCGAGCCCAGCCGGGCCCTGCTGGAGCGCGCGATCGAGGGCGGCTTCAACTTTGCCGACTGCGTCATCACGCCGGACGGCTGCACGATGATGAACCGCGCCGTGGAGAATATGGAGCTGCTGCACACCATGGGCGCCGGCAACCCCAACTTCTTCCATGAATACATGGAGATCGCCTTCAAGAACACCCAGAACGACGTGAACCTTTCGGTCCTGCAGTGCACCAACCATATCCTCAAGCCCCTGCATGAGAAGTACGGCATCGACGTCTCCGACGCGGCGATCCGCAAGGCGGTGGCCGAGCATAACAAAGTGTGCGGGCTGATCCGCGCCATCGGCGAGTTCCGTAAGGAGGCCAATCCCCGCATCACCGGCTATGAGTTCCATGTCTTCTGTCTGGCCACCTACGTCTGTCCCAAGTATCTGCTGGTGGATATTCTGGAGGAGACCCTGGAAGAGCTCAAGACCCGCGAGCCGGACACGAAGAACCCCTGGCGCGCCCGCGTGCTGGTCGTCGGCTCCGAGATGGACGACAGCGGCTTTATCAAGCTTATCGAGGAGCAGGGCGCCTTCGTCTGCGCCGACCGCTTCTGCTTCGGCTCCTATCCCGGCCGCGAGCCCATCGTCCTGACCGACGAGGAGGACGCGCTGACCCAGGTCTGCCGCCATTACATCCAGCACTGCCAGTGTCCGCGCATGATGAGCATGGACAAGGTCTACGGCCGCAAGCAGTATGTGGCCGATCTTGCCAAGGAATACGGCGCCGACGGCGTGATCTACGAGCAGGTCAAGTTCTGCGATCCCTGGGCCTATGAGAGAACGCTGGGCTCCTCGATGCTGCAGCTCGACTTCGGATATCCCGTCCTGTCCGTTGACCGGCCCTACAACATCGCCTCCTCCGCCGGCCAGATGCGCACCCGCGTGCAGGCCTTCGTGGAGAGCATTGAGATCAAAAAGCTTCAGCAGAGAGGTGGGAAAGCATGAAGACTGTGGAGAAAGTTGTCAATCCCGTAAAGCGCGCCGGCGAGCAGTCGCCCGGCAAGATCTACGATGAAAAGCTGAAGGTCCGCCGCCGCCGTGAGTGGCGCGGCGTGAAGGACACCTTCTACGATTACACCCGCTGGCTGTATCTGATGAGCGTGCTGGGCCGCTTCATCATCGTGCCGCGCAACATCAAGGGCTTCTTCCGCTATCGCTGGATGATGAGCTATCTGTTCGTCCCCCACGGCATGGACAAGTTTACCGTCGGCCTGCGCGACGAGGCGCTGCGCATCGCCCACACCTCCTTCAACTTCGTCATTGCCGACGTGACCCAGGCCATCGCCAACTGCTTCCGCGGCGACCGCCGTGTGGGCAACGACAAGGCCTATTCCGACAAGTGCGTCATCACCGATGAGAACTCCATGGTCACCTTCATGATGGGCTTTGACACCGACAAGGTGCACACCATCCTGCGCGAGGTGCCCACCATGTTCGCCTCCAACATTTTCCACCAGTTCAACGTCATGCACTATCTGGACGTGGCCCAGCTCAACGGCATTGCCGGCGACGTCTGCCCCATGCCCGAGGCCGAGGCCGGCATCTCCATCGACGACGACTTCTGCGTCCTGGGCTCCTGCGCCGTGCAGAACAACACCACCTGCGACGGCTCCCTGATGGGCAACGGCATCATCGCCAAGCGCCTGGAGCGCCAGTACGGCATCCCCACCTTCCAGCTGGCCACCCCGCTGCGGCATAAGGAGCCGGACGTGCTGGAGTATGCCGCGGAGGAGATCAAGCAGGCCATCGCCTTCGTCGAGAAGCACACGGGCGAGAAGTGGAACTGGGACACCTATTTCGCCGCCGCCAAGCGCGTGAACTTCGCCACCAAGTGCCGCATCGCCCAGATGGAGATCAACTCCACGCCCTATCCCCAGTTCTTCGGCGCCGCCTTCTCCCTGTATAACGACACCAACTACATGGGCAACTCCGGCCGTATGCCCGCCTTCGTGGACATCGACAAGAAGCTGCTGGCCTTGGCCGAGCAGGGCTATAAGGCCAAGCGCATGTACGCCAAGGAGTATCGCCACCGCTGTATCGTCTGGGGCGTCCAGCCGCAGTATGTCATCGACATGCTCTACTGGCTGGTCCAGTGCTGGGGCGTCGTGCCGCTGACCGATATGCTCTCCGTCATCAACACCGACATGATCGCCGACGAGGACACCCCCGAGAACCGGGAGCAGGCCTATCGCGACATGGCCATGCTGAACATGGAGATGATCATGCGCAACCACACCCACGGCG
>CAMNKQ010000111.1 GCA_946542465.1 uncultured Clostridia bacterium
GACGAGGTGCGCATCTTCGGCAAGATGTACCGCAACGGCCACATCTACAAGGGCCTCAAGCCCGTCTACTGGTGCGCCCATGACGAGACCGCCCTGGCCGAGGCTGAGATCGAATACCAGGACGACCCGGTCACCACCGTATACGTGAAGTTCCCCATGCACGACGACCTGGGCAAGCTGAGCCACCTGGACAAGTCCAAGCTCTTTTTCCTGATCTGGACCACCACGACCTGGACCCTGCCCGGCAACCTCGGCATCACGCTGAGCCCCGGCGACAGCTATGCCATCGTCAAGGTCCCCAACGGGGAGATGTACATCATGGCCGAGGCGCTGATCCCCGTGGTCATGAAGGCCGGCGGCGTGGAGAGCTGGGAGATCGTGGAGACCCACGAGGGCCGCTTCTTCGAGTACATGCTGGCCGATCATCCCTTCCTGCCCAAGACCAGCCTGCTGATGCTGGCCGACTACGTCACCATGGATTCCGGTACCGGCTGCGTCCATACCGCCCCTGGCTTTGGCGCGGACGACTACCAGACCTGCATGCGCTACCACACCGATATGGTGGTGCCCGTGGACGATCAGGGCCGCCATACCGATTACGCCGGCAAGTACGCCGGCCTCACCACGGAGGAGTCCAACCCTGTCATCCTGGCGGACATGAAGGAGAGCGGCGTGCTCTTCGCCTCCGAGAATATGATCCACAGCTATCCCCACTGCTGGCGCTGCAAGAAGCCCATCATCTTCCGCGCCACGCCGCAGTGGTTCTGCTCCGTCGACTCCTTTAAGGACGAGGCCATCCAGGCCTGCGAGGACGTGCGCTGGCTGCCCGCCTGGGGCAAGGAGCGCATGGGCGCCATGATCCGCGAGCGCGCCGACTGGTGCATCTCCCGTCAGCGCCGCTGGGGTCTGCCCATCCCGGTCGTCTACTGCGACGACTGCGGCAAGCCCGTCTGCACCGACGAGAGCATCGAGAGCATCGCCGCCATCTTCGAGAAGGAAGGCAGCAACGCCTGGTTTGACCGGGAGGCCGCCGAGCTTCTGCCCGAGGGCTTCACCTGCCCCCACTGCGGCGGCAAGCACTTCACCAAGGAGACCGACACGCTGGACGGCTGGTTCGACTCCGGTTCCACCCACTACGCCGCCATGAAGCGCGACCAGGGCTTCTGGCCCGCCGATATGTACATGGAGGGCGGCGACCAGTATCGCGGCTGGTTCCAGTCCTCGCTGCTGGTTGCGGTCGGCGCGCTGGGCGAAGGCGCCCCCTATAAAGAATGCCTGACCCACGGCTGGACCGTGGACGGCGAGGGCAAGGCCATGCACAAGTCCCTGGGCAACGGCATCGACCCGGCCGACCTGTTCAAGGAGTTCGGCGCCGATCTGGTCCGTCTCTGGGCCGGCTCCATGGACTACCATGTGGACGTGCGCTGCTCCAAGGAGATCTTCAAGCAGCTGAGCCAGAACTACCTGAAATTCCGCAACACCGCCCGTTACTGCCTGGGCAACCTGGACGGCTTTGACGCCAACGACCTGGTCAAGCCCGAGGAGATGCTGCCTCTGGACCGCTGGGCCATCACCAAGCTCAACGAACTGATCGACAGCTGCATGGCCGCCTACAACGACTATGAGTTCCATGTGGTCTCCCACCTCATCAACGACTTCTGCGTGGTGGAGCTGTCCAGCTTCTATCTGGATATCATCAAGGATCGCCTCTACTGCGAGGAGCGCAACGGTCTCAAGCGCCGCAGCGCCCAGACCGCCCTATACCTGATCCTCGACAGCATGACCCGGCTCTTTGCCCCGATCCTCGCCTTCACCTGCGATGAGATCTGGCTGGCCATGCCGCACCGCGAGGGCGACGACACCCGCAACGTGGTCTTCAACGAGATGAACAAGCCCTTTGCGGACTACGCCCTCCCTGCCGACGAGATGGCGCGCTGGGAGCAGATGATCAAGCTGCGCGACGACGTCAACGCCGTTCTGGAGCAGGCCCGCGCCGACAAGCGCATCGGCAAGCCCCTGGAGGCCGCCGTCAGCCTGCATCCCGCAGACGCCGACTCCCGCGCGCTGGTGGAAAGCCTCTCCGACATGGATCTGGATGAGATGTTCATCGTGTCCCACTGCCTGATCTCCGAGGAGGATGTGCCCGCCGAGGCGGCCGCCACCGGCAAGAGCGCCCTGGCCCCCGGCCTCTCCATTTCCGTCACGGAAGCGCCCGGCACCAAGTGCCCGCGCTGCTGGAAGCATTCCACCCAGGCCGATCCCGAGACCGGCCTCTGCCCCCGCTGCGCCGCGGTCGTAGCGAAGCTGTAAAAAGAGAAATCCAGGCCGTGGTCCGATCTGCGGCAGACAGGAGGAAATTATGCTTTACGCGATTTTTGGTGTTCTGGTCATCATCCTTGACCAGGCCGTCAAGTACTGGGTTGCCGGCAATATTCCCTGGCAGTCCGGCGGCGAGACCTTTATCCCCGGCATTGTCAGTCTTGTGAACATCCACAACGACGGCGCCGCCTTCAGCTTTCTGTCCGGCAGCAACGCCCGCATCTTCTTTATTATCCTGACCGGCGTCTTCACCCTCGCCGTCATCATCGCCCTGGCCACCAAGTTCATCTCCGGGCCTCTCGCCCGCTGGAGCATCGTGATGGTCACCGCCGGCGGCCTGTCCAACTGCATCGACCGGGTCATCTACGGCTATGTGCAGGATATGTTCAAGTGCGAGTTTGTGAACTTCCCCATCTTCAACGTGGCGGATATCTTCATCACCGTCTTCGCGCTGCTCTTTGTCCTGGCCATCATCTTTGAGCGCGAGCCCAAGTATGACGACGATTACGAGGATGACTACGACGAGGACGAAGAGGATGAGGACGACTACGAGGAGCCTGTCCGCCGCAAGGAGAAAAAGGCCAAGAAGGCCAAGCGCTCCCGCAAGGCCCGTGACTACGACGACGAGGACGAAGACGAGGAAGAGGAGGAGCCTCAGCCCCGCGCCCGCCGCGCCGCTGTGAAGCAGGAGAGCGCCCCGGCGAAGAAGAAAGCGCCCCGCTACGAAGAGGAGCCGGAAGAGCCCCGTGTCCGCCGCGCCGCGCCGCAGCAGCCGGTCGAAAAGAAGGCCAGCGCGCCCAAGCAGACGGCAACCCGCAGCTCCAAGTACGACGCCGCCTTTGAGCAGGCCCGCGCCCGCCGCGTCGCCGCCCAGCAGGAGAGCGCCCCGGCTGCCCGAAAGAGCTCCGTGAACCACCAGGAAATGGACGATCTCTTTGCGGATTGGGATCGCGCCAACAACGCCGGCAGCGCCAGCAAGCCCGCCGCGCAGTCCGTGGCGGCGCCCAAGCCGGTACAGGCCCGGCCCGCCGCGCCCGCGGCCAAGCCCGTGAGCAGCAGCGCCAGCGACGAATTCTCCCTGGACGATATCCTGGCCGAATTCAAATAAGAATGGACGAATCCCTGTTACACATTCAAGCCAAGGAGAGCGGCGAGCGTATCGACGCTCTCCTTGCGCGTACTGTGGCGGATCTGACCCGCAGCGGCGCCCAGCGTCTGCTGGAAGATGGCTGCGTCAGCCTGGACGGGACGGCCGTGAAGAAAAACTACAAGGTGCGCGCTGGAGATCGCTTCACGGTCGAGCTCCCGCCGCCCGCCGATCTGCCCCTGATCCCCCAGGCCCTGCCCCTGGACATCGTCTTTGAGGACGAGGACGTCATTGTTGTGAACAAAGCGCGCGGCATGGTGGTGCATCCGGCGCCCGGCCATCCCGACGGCACCTTGGTCAACGCGCTGCTGTACCACTGCGGCGACAGTCTCTCCGGCATCGGCGGAGAGAAGCGCCCAGGCATTGTCCACCGGATCGACAAAGACACCTCGGGCCTGCTGATCGTGGCCAAGAATGACTTTGCCCATCAGCAGCTCTCCGCCCAATTGGCGGACCGGAGCCTCTCCCGGGTCTATGAGGCCGTGGTGCACGGCTCCTTTCGGGAGGATGCCGGGACGATCGACCGGCCCATCGGCCGTCATCCCACGGATCGCAAGCGCATGGCCGTGACCGAGAAAAACAGCCGCAGCGCCGTCACTCACTGGCAGGTGCTGACGCGCTACCGGGGCTTCACCCACATCCGCTGCAAGCTGGAGACCGGCCGCACCCACCAGATCCGGGTGCATATGGCCAGCCTCGGCCATCCCCTGCTGGGGGATTTCACCTATGGCGCGCCCTCGCCCGAAAAGGGTCTGGAGGGTCAATGTCTGCACGCCCGCTGCTTACAGTTCATCCATCCCCGCAGCGGCGCCGCCATCCGTCTGGAGAGCGAGCTGCCGCCCTATTTCCGGGATGTGCTCGGAAAGCTGGGCCAGCCCATCGAGGAAGGAGGTCTCGTATGAAAAACAAAAAACTCGTTACCCTTGTCGTTATCGCTCTTGTGGCCGTTCTCTTGATCGCCCTGATCTATCGCATCGTGGCCGGCCTGCTCGGTCTCATGAACACCGCCGTCAACGCCGTGATCGGGCTGATCGTCATCGTGGCGCTGGTAGCGCTGGTGATCTGGATGTTCGCCTACGCGAAGAGCAAGCGGAAATAAGGTAAGAAGCGCAAAAAAGGAGCCGACAAAAACGGCTCCTTTTTGTTATCATTGTTGGGGTTTAGAAGTTCTCGGCGTGGACCTCGAAATAGGCCTGCGGATGGTTGCAGACGGGACAGACCTCCGGCGCCTTGGTGCCGACCACGATGTGGCCGCAGTTGCGGCACTCCC
>CAMNKQ010000112.1 GCA_946542465.1 uncultured Clostridia bacterium
CACTAGAACCTGAATCTAGCGAGTCTGCCAATTCCACCACTCGCGCATCTCTGGAATGCTTGATTATAATAGCACCGGCGTCCCCCTTTGTCAAGGGCTTTTTTGAAAATGCGGCAGATTTTTTCCTTTACATCCCCACGGGCAAATGATATTATAGTAAGATAGTGAAAGAATCGCAGGAAAGAGGAGACGAGCATGAAAATCAACCGCCCCTATCTGAAACAGCAGGCTAAGGGTCTGCTCTCCGCCGCCAGGCCCAGCCCGATCTCGGCCGGGGCCATCTATGTGGCGCTGAGCGCGCTGATGGGCTTTCTGTCCGCCCGGCTGGTGGGCGTGAGCTACGAGACCGTGGAGCGGGCCGTGCGCTTTCTCGAGCAGGGGAACACCGAATACGCCCTGTCCGTGCTGACCGCGTCCCAGCCGACGCCCTCCGCCTGGGCCATCAACCTCATGCTGGAGCTCGTGATGTGGATCGTGGGCGTGGGCTTTACCATCTTTGTGCTCAACACCCTGCGCGGCACCGGCGCGGCCCTGGGCAATCTCCTGGACGGCTTCGGCTTCTTCTGGCGGATCATCCTGCTGAACCTGGTGACCGGGATCTTCATCGCGCTGTGGAGCCTGCTGCTCGTCGTGCCGGGCATCATCGCGGCCTACCGCTACAGCATGGCGAGCTATGTGCTCATCGACCACCCGGACTACGGGGTCATGGACTGCATCCGGGAGAGCAAGCGCCTCACCGCGGGGCGAAAAGGGGAGCTGTTCGAGCTGGATCTGAGCTTTCTCGGCTGGCTGCTGCTGACGGGGCTGCCCTATGTGGGCTATCTGGTGTCCCTCTGGGTCACGCCCTATTACGCCCTGACCCACGGCATGTATTACGAGCGCCTCAGCGGGCATGTGGTGGAATAGGCAATAGGCATTAGGCAACAGAGACGTAGGGGCGGCTATTAGCCGCCCGGCAACATAGTACCGGGACCGCGGGCGGCTGGTAGCCGCCCCTACGGAGAGGGACCGGGATGGTACCGGGACCGCGGGCCGTCGGGGACGCCGGCCCTACGGAGAGGGACCGGGATGGTACCGGGACCGCGGGCGGCTGGTAGCCGCCCCTACGGAGAGGGACCGGGATGGTCGCGTGAACGGCGGGCCGTCGGGGACGCCGGCCCCTACGGAGAGGGACCGGGATGGTGCCGGGACCGCGGGCCGTCGGGGACACCGGCCCCTACGGAGAAAAACAGGGATAAATTACGAGAGGACATACACGGAAATTATGGATCAAGCAAGGACAAGAAGACAAAAAAGCGGGGCGGGGATCGTGCTGCGGCGGATCCTCTGCGTGCTGCTGGTGACGCTGCTGCTCATCGGCGGCTTCCTCTACGGCGTGATGTACATGGTCTGCAAGGGACCCTCGGAGACCGCAAGGGATCTCTTCGTGCGCTCCGTGCGGGAGACCAGCGCCATCGGCTTTCTGGCCCGGCTGTATTTCAGCGAGGAGGAGATCGCCGCGATCGAGGGCAGCCATGAGGACACCGTCGTGGCCACCGACGCCTCCCTGATCGAGATCGCCGCGCCCGCCGAGGGCGGGGACGGCCCGACGGCCGACGCCTGGGGCTACGTGGACGAGGACGGCGACGGGCTGATCCTGGTGCCGGTCAGCGGGGAGAGCTACACCGGTTATATGCTCATCGTGCAGGACCCGATGCGGGTGGAGCTGGGCTTCTCGCCCGAGGACATGGGCCAGAGGGGCTACACCGTGGCGGAGTTCGGAGAGAAGTTCGGCGCGGTCGCGGCCATCAACGGCGGCGGCTTCTACGATCCGGGCGGCATGGGCAACGGCAGCATCCCGGAGCATCTGGTGGTGAAAAACGGGCAGATCTACGCCGGGGAGCTGGGCGTGGGCGAGGGCTTCGTGGGCCTGGACAGCAAGGGCATCCTCCACGTGGGCCTGGAGACCGTGGACGATATCAAGAATAACGACATCCAGCACGGCTGCGGCTACGGCCCGGTGCTGGTGGCCAACGGCGAGATGATGACCGAGGGCATGCTGGTCAGCGGCCTCAACCCCCGCACCGCCATCGGCCAGCGCGCCGACGGAGCGATCCTCATGCTGGTGATCGACGGACGCCGGGCCACGAGCCTGGGCGCCTCCTACCGGGACGTGGCGGAGCAGATGGTCGCCTTCGGGGCGATGAACGCCTCCAACCTGGACGGCGGCTCCTCCAGCCTCATGTGGCTCAACGGCAAATACCAGAACAACACCGCGGCGGTGATCGGCGTGCGGGAGATCCCCACAACGTTCCTGGTCATGCCCTGAGAGGTGGACGGAATGAGAGAAAGAAAACACGCGCTGCCCCGCTTCTGGCTGGGACTGCTGATCTATATCCTGATTTTTTCCCTGCTGGCGGTGGCGGCGCTGCTGGTGCTGCACAGCTATCTGGACGCCTATGAGAAGAGCCGTCCGGGCACCGCGCTGCGCAGCTATATCAGCGAGTGCGTCAACGGCAAGCTGGGCTACGGCTGGGGCAAGAGCCTGGCCGAGCTGGACAGCCGGATGATGGACGAGAAGGCGGCCCGGGACTGGGCCAAAGAGAAGCTGAAAAGCGCCACGCCCCACGAGCTGCCGGGCGCCGGAGAGGGCGAGAAGCGCTACGTCCTGCGGGACGAGGACGGCGTGAGCTTTTTGACCGTGACGCTCCGGGCCGGGGATGAGGGCCGCTGGGGCTTCACCGGCTGGGAGGTCGCGGACGAGGTATGCGATCTCACGGCCTACACCCACAGCGCCGAGGCTCTGGTGCCCGAGGGCTATACCGTCCGGGTGGACGGCGTGGAGCTGGGCGAGGAGTCGATCGTGGAACGGAACGTCGGCTATGCGCTGCTGGAGCCCTTTGAGGACTACGTGAAGGACACGCCGAAGCTCCTCCGCTACGCCTGCGGGCCCTTCCTGGGCGAGGGACAGGTGGAGATCCTGGATCGGGACGGCAAGATTGTCCCCGAGGAGGAGCAGACCGAGCAGCACTATCTCGCCAATTGCACGCCGGAGGAAGAGGAAAAGCTCCACGACTTCGCGCTGCGCTACCTGAACGTCTATCTGCCCTACGCGGGCGATCTCTACCGCAGCGGCATGGCCTTCTACGGGGAGCTGAGCCAGATGATCGTCACCGGGGGCGAGCTGGAGGAGCGGCTGGTCCTGGCGCGCAACGGCTTCGGCTTCGGCAACACCAATTCGCTCCGCATCCTGGAGGATGAGCTGCGCTTCGCCATGGACTTCGGCGACGGGCACTACCTGGCCGACGTGTACTACCGCACCGAGACCGAGGGCCTGCACGGCCTGGTGGAGGAGGACAATCAGGTCCGCCTGCTGATCCTGGAGCGGGACGGCCTCTATTATACCGAGGCTATGGTCAACTACTAAATTCAATTGCGAAATATATTTCGCAATTGAGAACTCGCGCTTATCGCGCTCGGCTTGCGGGGGAACGCCTCGCTTGGTCGGCGCGAGGCCTCACAAAGTTCGGCTCAGGGTGTTATTGAGGCGGCGAAGCTGCCTCAATAACGGATTGAAATGCCCTCCGGGGAAAGGATCCGAGCTGGCCTGTGAATTTTCGCAAGTGACAGGAAACGATTGAACAGAGGAGACACGAATGAAAAAGATTGCATTGATCGCTCTGGCGCTGCTGCTGGCGCTGGGCCTGTGCGCCTGCGGGCTGTTTTCCCCGGCCGCGACGCCGGAACCCACGCCCGAGCCCACACCCGAACCCACGCCGGAGCCCACGCCGCCGCCCACGGAATACACCGTGACGACGGAGAGCGCGGAGGAGATCCGGGCCCTGGCGGAGATGACGAGCCTCAAGCACATCGACGCCACCGCGAGCACGGAGTACGACGCGCTCCTGGACCTGCAGGCGGCCCTGCCGGACTGCGAGGTTCAGTGGGAGTATGAGTTTCAGGGCACGCGCTATCCCAGCGACACCACCTCCCTCACCGTCACGGACCTCACCGGCCTGGAGGACGCGATCCGCTATCTGCCGAAGGTGGACTACATCGACCTGATCGAGTCCGAGGCCACGGTGGAGGATCTGGACCGCTTCGACGCGATCCGCCCGGGCATCTTCTATTACTGGAGCTTTATGCACGACGGCTTCCGCATCCGCACCGACATCCAGGTCTATTCCTCCCTGCGCGACGCGATCATCCATCGCTTCACCTCGGAGGAGATGTACCCGATGCTCAAGTACTGCAAGCACCTCAAGGCCCTGGATCTGGGCCACAACGCCCTGACCGACATCAGTCTGATCGGCGAACTCAAGGAGCTGGAGGTGCTGATCCTGGCCGACAACCCCATCGTGGACGCAAGCCCCCTGGGGAATCTGGAGAACCTCAGCTATCTGGAGCTCTTCATGTGCCACGAGATCCAGGATTTCAGCTTCCTGGAAAAGCTCCACAATCTCTGCGAGCTGAACCTCTGCTACGACGAGGGCGTGACGAAGCTGGACTTCCTGGAGCAGATGCCGGATTTCTGCTTTGGCATGTTCAAGTACTCCGGCGTCAGCAGCGAGGAGTTTTTAAAGTGGGAGGCGAAGCTCCCCAACGCGACGATGGTCTTCTGGGACGGCAACATCCAGTCCTGCGACAGCGGCTGGCGGGATACGGAGAAGAACGCGCAGATCCGCTACGCCTTCACCTGCTGGCGCCACGTCACCGGCTATCGGCATTACGACGACGTGGATTACGATTT
>CAMNKQ010000113.1 GCA_946542465.1 uncultured Clostridia bacterium
ATTATACCCGCTCTTTCACCGCTTTGCAAGAGAGGGAATAGAATGGAACGGGTGAGGACAATGAAGCGAAACAAGCGAGATTTTCAGCGGGGCCTGCGGCATTTTGACGCGGTCTGGGAGCGCCTGGGGCGGCCGGACCTGCCCGTTCCGCCGCCGCCTCCGCCCCGGCCGCCCCATAAGCCCGGCACGCCCTGGGGCCCGGGGGCCTGGACGCCGCCGCCCCCACCGCCGCCTCCGCCGGGTCCGCCGCCCCTGATGCCTGGCCGGAAGCGCCCCTGCCGCCGCTGCCCGCCGCACCGGCGATAGGGGAGGGGATACGCGGAAAACTACGTTGATACCGTAGGGGCGGGGCTTGTCCCCGCCCGTTTGTCGGATAATGAACAACGGGCGACCGCAAGGGTCGCCCCTACGGTGAAACATGGATTTGCGCCCGTAGGGGACGGCGTCCTCGACGGCCCGTTGCCCGGACACACGGAAACCTTATGGCGGTGTCATTGCGAGGAGGGCGAAGCCCGACGTGGCAATCCGTTTCTTTTTTACCTGGCCGCCGGGAATACGGATTGCCACACCAGTGACACGGTCACTGGTTCGCAATGACACCCGGTGGGATGGTGCCGTGTCTGCGGGCGGCTAATAGCCGCCCCTACGGCATGGAACCAACCCGGGTGCATAATCCGCGGGCGACCGCAAGGGTCGGAACTACGGTCTGTTGCCTAATCCCTATTGCCGCATAGATTTTCACCCCCCTGTCTTGACGGACAGGGGCCGGATTCGGTATAATACCTTAGTTAAACGCCTTTTCACACATTTTGAGATACAGGAGAGATGCCAAATGCCTACCACCTGGAACCGCGCGCCGGAGGAATTCCACAAGATCTATGTGGCCAATACCGACGCTTTTTACCGCCTGGGCAATAACGCGGGGCTCGCCAAGGAGCTGGACGCCTTCGTGACCAAGTGCGCGCTGAGCCTGTGGAGCCGCAGCGGCGGCCTCACGGACAAGCACGTGCAGATGGCCAACGAGGTCTATTCCCGCAGCCAGCCCCGGCCCAACTGGCTGCTCTGGAGCCTGACCAGCGCCGTGTGCGAGGAGGACGTGTTCCTGCCCCCGGTGTTCTACTGGAACCTGGCCGAGAGCGACGCCAAGCGCGGCACCGAGTCCTCCCGCACCTTCATCCGCATGCTCACCAACATCCTGCTCTACCTGGCCGCGGTGGACGACGATGTGAGCTATGCCGAGGCCGCCTTCATCACCGAGTGCAGCGACCGCCTCACCGCCATCTGCGACACCACCGGCGTGCGCAAGAGCCGGGAGGGCCTCAACCCCCTGGACTACGTGACCAGCGGGGAGCCCAGCTTCCAGGACAAGCACCCCCAGGTGCAGACCTCCGGCAGCGAGAAGCCCCAAGAGGCCAAGGCCGAGGAGGAGCAGCCCAAGCCCGATTTTGACGCCCTCATGGCCGAGCTGGAGGATCTGGTGGGCCTGGAGGAGGTCAAAAAGGACATCAAGAACCTGATGAACCTGGTGAAGGTCCGCAAGCTCCGGGAAGCCAACGACCTGCCCGTGCCGCCCATGAGCCTGCACATGGTCTTCCTCGGTAACCCCGGCACCGGCAAGACCACCGTGGCGCGCCTGCTCAGCGGGCTCTACGCCGCCATCGGCGTGCTGAGCAAGGGCCAGCTGGTGGAGGTGGACCGCTCCGGTCTCGTGGCCGGCTACGTGGGCCAGACCGCCATCAAGACCCAGGAGGTCATCAAGTCCGCCATGGGCGGCGTCCTCTTCATCGATGAGGCCTACTCCCTCTCCTCCGGCGGCGAGAACGACTTCGGCCGCGAGGCCATCGAGACCCTGCTCAAGGCCATGGAGGATCACCGGGACGATCTGATCGTGATCGTGGCGGGCTATACCGGGCCCATGGAGAACTTCATCAACTCCAACCCGGGCCTGGAGTCCCGTTTTAATAAGTACATCTTCTTCCCCGATTATAACGGCGAGCAGCTGACGGCCATGTTCCGCAAGCGCTGTGAGAAGAACGGCTACGCCCTCTCGGAGGAGGCCGACGCCGCGGCGGTGGCGTTTTTCACCCAGCTCTACGAGGAGCGCAGCGACAACTTCGGCAACGGCCGCGACGTGCGCAACGCCTTTGAGGATATGGTCGTGCGCCAGTCCAACCGGGTCGCCGCCATGGACAAGCCCAGCAAGGAGGACCTGATGGCGGTGCTGCCGGAAGATCTGGAGGATCCCGAGGAGGACGAGGCCGAGACCGAGGACAAGCCGGAGGCGGAGAGCTGATGGCCGGCTGCAAGGTCACGGTCGTCTGCACGGCCTATAACCATGAGAAGTATCTGCGGGAGGCCCTGGAGGGTTTTGTCAGCCAGGAGACGGATTTCCCCTTTGAGGTGCTGGTGAACGACGACGCCTCCACCGACGGCACCGCCGCCATCTTGCGGGAGTACGCGGAAAAATACCCCGCCATCATCCGTCCCTTCTATCAGGAGAAGAACCTCTACTCCCAGGGCATCAACATCTACGACGCGGTGTTTTTCCCCGTTGCCCGGGGGGAGTATATCGCCGCCTGCGAGGGGGACGACCGCTGGACCGACCCCCACAAGCTCCAGCTGCAGGTGGATTTCCTGGACGCCCATCCGGACTACTCCGCCTGCGTGCACAACACCCTGGCCCACACCGTGGGCGGGGAGGCGCCCGACCGGGTGCTCTTCGCCGAGGGCGAGGACCGGGACGTGCCCTTTGAGCAGGTGATCCGCGGCATGTCCCACGCCTTTCACACCAGCTCCATCCTGGCCCGGCGGGAGTATATCGTGAACCCGCCGGAGTTTCGCAACGTGGCCTTCCGCCACGGCTTCACCGACTACGCCGTGGGCGTCTGGCTCACGCTCAACGGGAAGGTGCGCTTTCTCGACCGCTGCATGTCGGTGTATAACATCAGCTCCGGCGTGGCCTCCTGGAGCAGCAACACCGCCAAGCACTACGACAAGCTCAAGCGCTTCATTATCGGCGAGCGGGAGATGCTGCGCGGCGTGCGAGAGCATGTGGACGGCGAGCGGGCCGCCCTGGTGGATCAGGTCATCCTGGAGCGGGAGTATGAGCTTTTGTACATCGAGGGCAGGGTGGACGAGATGGTCCGAGCGCCCTATGACAAGATCCACAAGAGCATGGGCCGGGGCCGCGTGATCTCTACCCAGATCAAACGCCTCTTTCCCCACTTGCACCGCCTCTACCGGCGAAAAAAAGGCTACGGAGACTGACATGGATCGAAGCAAGGTAATCAGCAATCTCTTCTGGCGCTTTGCCGAGCGCTTCGGCGCCCAACTGGTGACCTTCGCCGTCACCATCGTGCTGGCCCGGCTGCTGGATCCGGCCCTGCACGGGACGATCGTGGAGGTCACGGCCATCACCACCATCCTGATGGTCTTCGTGGACGCGGGCATGGGCAACGCCCTCATCCAGAAGAAGGACCCGGACGACCTGGATTTTTCCTCCGTCTTCTATTTTAATCTGGCCTTCTGCCTGATCCTCTATGTGCTGCTCTTCCTGGCCGCGCCCTGGATCGCCGTCTTGTACAAGGAGCCGGAGCTCACGCCCATCGTGCGGGTGCTGGGCCTCACGGTGGTGGTGGCCGGCGTCAAGAATGTGCAGCAGGCCTATGTGTCCAAGACCCTGCAGTTTAAGCGCTTCTTCTTCGCCACCCTGGGCGGCACTCTCTTTTCCGCGGCTCTCGGCATCACCCTGGCCCATCTCCACTACGGCGTCTGGGCTCTCGTGGCCCAGCAGCTGAGTAACGTCACGGTCAACACCGTGATCCTCTGGTTCACGGTGGGCTGGCGGCCCAAGGGCATCTTCTCCTTTCAGCGGCTCAAGGGGCTTTTACGCTACGGCTGGAAGCTGCTGGCCGCCCAGCTCTTGGACACGGTGTATCTCAAGCTCTATCCCCTCATCATCGGCGCCCGCTTCCAGGCGGACGACACGGCCTTTTTCGACCGGGGGCAGAACTGGCCCAATCTCCTGGTGGAGAACGTCAACGCCTCCATCGACAGCGTGCTGCTGCCGGTGCTGTCCTCGCAGCAGGATCACAAGGCCCAGGTGCGGGAGATCACCCGCCGCGCCATCAAGACCAGCAGCTTTGTGATGATGCCCCTGATGGCGGGCCTCGCCGTCTGCGCCGAGCCGCTGGTGCGCTGGCTGATGACGGACAAGTGGCTGCCCTGCGTGCCCTATATGCAGGTCTTCTGCGCCATCTACGCCCTCTACCCGCTGCACACCGCCAACCTCAACGCCATCAAGGCCATGGGCCGCAGCGATGTGTTTTTGAAGCTGGAGATCCTCAAGAAGCTGCTGGAGACCGGCATCCTCCTGGTGACGCTGCGCCTGGGCGTGTTCTATATGGCCCTGGGCCAGCTCTGCCTCGGGCTCATCGCCCAGCTGCTCAACGCCTGGCCCAACCGCCGCCTGCTGGATTACGCCTACGGTCAGCAGCTGCGGGATATCGCGCCGGCCCTGCTGCTCTCGCTGCTGATGGCGGGCTGCGTCTATCCCGTCACGAAGCTGGGCCTGGGTGACCTGCCGACGCTCCTGATTCAGGTGCCCCTGGGCGTGGCGATCTACGCCGGCGCCGCCTGGGCGCTGAAGCTGGAGAGCTTCCAGTACGTCCTGGGCATC
>CAMNKQ010000114.1 GCA_946542465.1 uncultured Clostridia bacterium
GGGGGATGAAACTTACTTCTTGATGGAGAAGAAAGCGGCCTTGCCGGGATACTGGGCGACGTCAAACAGCTCTTCCTCGATGCGGAGCAGCTGGTTGTACTTGGCGACGCGGTCGGTACGGGAGGGAGCACCGGTCTTGATCTGGCCGGCGTTGACAGCGACGGCGATATCGGCCAGGGTGGTGTCCTCGGTCTCACCGGAGCGGTGGGAGACGATGGCGGTGTAGCCGGCGCGGTTGGCGGTCTGGATGGCGTCCAGAGTCTCGGTCAGAGAACCGATCTGGTTGACCTTGATCAGAACGGCGTTGGCAGCGCCCAGCTCGATGCCCTGCTTGACGCGGGAGGCGTTGGTGACGAACAGGTCGTCGCCGACGAGCTGCACACGGTTGCCCAGACGCTTGGTGAGCTTCACCCAACCGTCCCAGTCGTCCTCGCCCAGGCCGTCCTCGATGGAGATGATGGGATACTTGTTCACGAGGTCTTCCCACATGTCGATCATCTCATCGCTGGACATCACGGTGCCGCGCTTGGGCAGGTGATACTTGCCGTCTTCCTTGTTGAACCAGTCGGAGACAGCGGCATCCATGGCGATCATGAAGTCCTCGCCGGGCTTGTAGCCGGCCTTCTCGATACCGGCGACCAGAGCCTTCAGGGCGTCCTCATCGCTGGCCAGGTCGGGGGCGTAGCCGCCCTCGTCGCCCACACCGGAGGGAGGAACGACCTTCTTCAGGGCATGGAACACCTCGGCGCACATGCGCAGGGCTTCCTTGAAGTTGGGGGCGCCGACGGGCATGATCATGAACTCCTGGATATCAACGGAGTTGGTGGCGTGAGCGCCGCCGTTGAGGACGTTCATCATGGGCACGGGCAGGGTCTTGGCATTGACGCCGCCGATGTAGTTATACAGGCTCATGCCGGTAGCGGCAGCGCCGGCCTTGGCGCAGGCCAGGGACACGCCCAGGATGGCGTTGGCGCCCAGACGGGTCTTGTTGGGGGTGCCGTCGAGCTCGATGAGCAGCTTGTCGATGCCGGTCTGATCCAGCACGTTCAGGCCCACAACGGCCTCGGCGATCTCGCCATTGACATTCTCGACTGCCTTCTGCACGCCCTTGCCGCCGTAACGGCTCTTGTCGCCGTCGCGGAGCTCGCAGGCCTCATGGATACCGGTGGAAGCGCCGGAGGGCACAGCCGCACGGCCGATGGTGCCGTCGTCCAGGGTGACCTCGACCTCGACGGTCGGGTTGCCGCGGGAGTCCAGAATCTCTCTGGCCATAACATCTACGATTTCGAAGTACTGTTTCATGAGTAGTGAATCCTCCTAACACAAGGTTGTCAGTATTATACCCCAAAGCTTGGCAAAAAGGAAGACATACTTGCCCATTGTTTGGAAAAATTTCTTTTTTTGTGCAAACTGTCCGTTTTGTTTGAAGGGCTTCCCGTTTCCTTCCCGTTTTTCCCGTCATTTTTCCTTCTCGGCGCCGGCCGCTCCGCTTGCAATCACCGCCGGGGCGTGATAGACTGGGACAAAGTTTTTCCCGGGGAGGAGGCACTGCCGTGGACGAGCGCCGGGACAAGTTCATATCGCTTCTGGCCGCGCTGGCTCTGCTCGCCTATCTGGCGGTGTTCGCGGTGCTGAATTTTCGCTACGGGCAGGTCTTCTGCGACGGGGACGTCTATACCGACATGGCCCTGGCCCGGGAGATCTGGCGGCAGAAAACGCTCTTCCCCTCAAACTGGGTTTTCGGCAACCAATACTATGTCGTCGCAACGCCGGTGCCGGCGGCGCTCTTCTACGGCCTCACGGGCAGCATGAACCTCTCGATGAGCCTGGCCACGACGGTGATGGGCCTGCTGGTGCTGCTGAGTCTTGACTGGATGCTCTCTCCCTTCCTCCGCCGCCGCAGCCACCGGCTGCTCGCCCTGCTGATGCTCTGCGCCGCCGCCATGGGCACCCGCCTGCTGCTGGAGCCGGAGGGTCAGCTCTTTTTCGTGATGGCCAGCTATTACGCCTGCTATCTCATCACGCTCTTTCTGGTCTTCGGGGACTACGCCCGCTCTCTGCAGACGCCGGAGAAGGCCCGCCCCCTCACCCTGAGTCTGGCGCTGCTGCTCTGCTTTGCCACCGGCATGCACAGCCTGCGGCAGACGGCGGTGATGGTGCTGCCGCTGCTGGCGCTGGAGCTGCTGGCGCTGCTTCTCCGCCTTCTGCGGCGGCAGAGGGCTTTCCCCCACGCGCGCCGCAGCGCCATGCTGCGCTGCCTCTGCTACACCCTCGCCAATCTTCTCGGCAGCATTCTGATGCGCCTGATGCACATCCCCTCCCGCTCCATCTACGACCGCGTCGCCTCCGCCTCCGAGACGCTGCCGGAGCGGCTGCACAGTCTCTGGGCCGCCTGGCGCGGGATCAGCGGTCTGGACGCGGCCTTTTTCGGCGAGGCCCGGTTGTTCTTTACGCTCTTTTTCCTCTTCCAGCTTTTCTGTGTGCTGCTCGCCGCCCTGCTCGTGCTGAAAAAGCTCCGGCACGGGCTGGACGGCCTTGCCCGGCTGTGGCTGCTGTGCCTGATCAGCCTGGGCGGCACCTTTCTCTCCGGGCTGCTGATCCAGATCCAGATGCGGGAGATCTACCTCTTTGTCTGGTATCCGCTGGTCATGCTCTCGCTGCTGGTGCTGCTGGAGGCGGCGTTTTCCCTCCGGCGGCTTCTGGCCCTGGGCGCGGTTCTCCTGTGCCTGGGGAACCTGATCTTCAGCTATGGCAGTACGCTGCGCTATGCCCGTCAGGCCGACAGGGATATGCTCCCCTACCGTCAATTCTGCGAGGATGCGGAGGCGGCCGGGATCACCTACGTCTACGGCAGCTGGGAATTCACGCCGCGCTGCGTGGTCTGGTCGGACGGCGCCCTCACCGCCGGCTTCTGGGGGGATATCCCCTTCTGGGTCCGGGAGAGCATCAACCGGCTGGACATCTACGAGGAGGCCGACAACGACACGGCCCTGTATCTTTTCGGTCCCTGGACGCGGGAGTACTTTCTGCAATGCGCCGAGGACCTGGGCGGAGAGCTCACGCTCTTTGGCGAATACGGCGACTGCATCGCCTACCGCAGCCAGAAGCAGCTCATGTACTTCGCCCCCAGCGACTGACGGGTCAGGCAACAGGCATTAGGCAACAGGCATTAGGCAACAGGCACCAGGGGAACAAATCTCCTGGTGCCTGTTTTCTGTTGCCTGATGCCTTTTTATTCAATTCCGCTGACGGTCACGCCCTTGAGGCGGGTGGCCGCCGGGACGCGCCAGTTGTTGTACTGGACGCTCGCGCCGGTAAAGCGCATGTCCTCCATCAGCTCCAGCATCGAGCCGGAGACAGAGCCGCCGGACACGGGCCGGACGGTATCGCCGTCATGCCAGTAGGCCAGGCGGATCTCCCCGAAGAGATCGCCGGTCATGCTGTCCACCTGGAAGTCGGAGAAGTCCACCACCTCCAGATAGGGTCCCTGCCGCAGCTCCGCTTCCTCCGCGCTGCCGCCGCTGACGGCGAAGTTCGTGGGGAGGAAGGCCTCGTCCAAACCCAGATAGGACGAGAACATCCGGCCGCCCAGGTAGTTTTTCGCCACGCCATCCTCCAGCAGCACCGTGTCCCGGATGGGCGCACCCTCCGCGTCGTAGCGGCGGTTCTTGGAGGAGTTGGGCAGCTCCCGCAGGGCGGTGAGGCCCGGGCGGTCGCCCCGGAAGTCGGCGGCGATGGGCTCGCCCAGCTTCCAGTCGCTCATCTTCCGGTAGACCATCGCCGCGCCGAGGCGGTCGGCGAAGAACTCGTAGAGGCTGACGCTGTCGCGCCCGGTGAAGAGCACGTCCGCCTTGCCCAGCGCCGGGGTCGGCTTGGCCGTCAGGCGGTCCTTCCCGTACCGCATCGTGCGCAGCAGATCCCGCCGCAGGCCTTCGGCGTCGCAGCTGCCGCTTGGGAACATGCGGTAGAGCTCGATCTCGTGGCCGTCCCGCCGGGCGTTGACCACCACCTCGATCATGCTGTCCGGGAAGCTCTCCTCCAGGTCGATGCCGGAGGAATTGAGAAAGTGCCGTCTCTTCTCCGCGACAAAGATCTCATAGCTGTTGATGTCCTCGCCCGCCGTCTCGGGCAGGTCCCGCATGGTCTCCACGAAGTCCCGGGCGATGGCCGCGGCGTCGATGGGCTTTGTCTCCGCCGCCTCCGCCGGACGCGGCGTATGCAGCGTATAGGGCCTGTTCTTTACCAGGGTCGCCCGGTAGGCCAGGCTCTCGATCAGGGCCCGGGCCTCCTCGACGCTCGCCGTCGGGGCGATCTCGCCGCTGGCGCTGCCCAGCCAGGCGCCGTTTTCAAGGAGCTGATAGACCTTCACGGTGATATGCTCCACCTTGCGCACCCGGTTCTGATCCAGGGCATGGCGGATGAAATAGAACTCCCAGCCCGTGGTTTTCACATCGCTGATCTCCCAGGCGTAGACGCCCGAGTCCTTCAGCAGGGAGACGATCGTATCCAGCATCAGCCCAACCTCGCTTTCGTTTTCAGATAGGGGCCGCCGTCGGAGACCTTGACCCACTCCTTATAGCCCTTGCCGCAGCCGCCGGTGCCGAAGACCTGCCGGTCCTTCGAGCGCATGGAGACGTTCCCCAGCAGATCCGGCACATAGCCGGTCATGAT
>CAMNKQ010000115.1 GCA_946542465.1 uncultured Clostridia bacterium
TCGGCGCTCCGCTGCTGGGACTGGCCGCGCTCGTCGTGCTGCAGATGTTCATCCCTGTGTCCTCCTTCACCGCGTTTTCCACGATGGCTGACGTGATCGTCATCCTCCACATGGTCGCGACGAAGGAAGAGGATCTGATCGTCTCCGGCACCTTCTTCAAGGCTGCGCCGAAGAAGCCCGCGCCCAAGCCCGCCGCGGCCGCAGCCGCTCCCAAGGCGGAGGCCGCGCCTGCGGCCGGCGTCATCAAGCCGCGTGAAGACGGCAAGCCTGTTCAGGTCCCGTCCAAGTGCGTCTACTGTACGCTCTGCGCCAAGAAGTGCCCCGACGGGGCGCTGACGGTCGACCGCGCGGCCAGACGGTGGACGCTCGACGAGGATTCCTGCGTCGCCTGCGGCACCTGCGCCACGGTCTGCCCCAAGAACGCCATCGAAATCTGATCCCACTTTCTGGAAAAGAATACCGCACCACCTTCGGCGTGATCCGAAGGTGGTATTTTTTTGCCCGAGCATGGGGGAAAAAGGCGGCTTTGGGCATTCTATCAGGTTTCTGCAATTGTTTTTTGTGTATTATATATGAGAAAAAATGAACAAAAGTGCAAAATAAAACAAAGAAAAGCAATTATATTGACAAATGTGCAGGGAAAGAGTTACCTTGATGGTGCAGAAGGAAAAGGAATCACGATGCTTCACAGGGAGGAGAGCTTTATGCTGAAGGTCAAGAAAACAGTTGCCTGCCGGTTTGTGTATCCCTACGCGGTATGCGTCTATGACAGCCCTCGGGGAAAGCGCGTGATGTGCGCCACCGAGAGCGAGGGGAAGGGCTACAGCTTTTCCGCCGTGGACTGCGGCGATCTGGAAAAGGTATGGAGCGGCCCCGGCGGCACCATGACCATCGTGCCGGACGGCGACGAGAGCTTTTTTGTGACCCATGAGTTTTACAAGGGCTTCCGATCCGCCAAGGCCCACGTCAGCCACATCAGCCGCCGGCCCGACGGCGGATATGACTGCGAGAAATATTTTGACCTGCCCTATCTCCACCGCTTTTCCATTCTCGAACTGCGAGGCGAAAAGTGGCTGGTGGGCGGAACACTGTGCGATTCCAAGGAGTTCAAGGACGACTGGTCCAAGCCCGGACGGATCTATGTGGGCAAGGTGGAGTACCCCAAGCCCATGGAGCTGCGGGTGGTGCAGAGCGGCATTACCAAAAACCACGGCATGTACTGCGGCCCCTTTGCGGGACATGAAAAGGTCGTGATCTGCACCGGCGTGGAGGGCGCCTTTGCTGTATTCCCGCCGGAGAAGGACGGAGAGGACTGGCGCGTGGAAAAGATCCTGGACTGCGAGATCTCCGATATCCGCGTGGCGGATCTGGACGACGACGGCGTGGAGGAGCTGGTGACCATCGAGGGCTTCCACGGCAATCTGATGAAGGTCTACAAAAAAGGGGAGGAGGGCTATCGGGAGGTCTACCGCTATCCCATCGTCTTCGGCCACCCCATCTGGTGCGGCATGCTGCTGGGCAAGCCCCGGATCATCATCGGCTACAAGGAGGCCAATTCCGGCCTGTTCGTGCTGACGCCCCGGACAGACACAGACCGGATGAGCATGGAGGTGCAGATGATCGACGAGCTGGAGCAGTTCTCCAACATCGACGTCTGGGACGAGGGAGACCGCTTTGACATCTTCGCCGCCTGCAGCTCCGGCAATGTGATCAAATACGAGCTCAGCCTTTGAGGAGAGACATCAAAACCATATAACAACAAGGAGGAAAAGACATGGCACAGAAAGACGCAAAGACCGTCACAAGAGAGCAGTGGCTGCTGGACTGCTTCCCGGAGTGGGGCACCTGGCTGCTGGAGGATATCGAGGAAACGGTCGTCAAGCCCGGCACCTTCGCATCCTGGTGGCTGGGCTGCACCGGCATCTGGATCAAGTCCGAGGGCAATGCCAATATCTGCATCGACCTGTTCTCCGGCAACGCCAAGACCTCGCACTACAACATCCAGCCCAACCAGGCCGGACTGAACTATCAGCTGGCCCGGATCGCGGGCAGCAACGAGTACCATCTCAACCCCCGCAACATCCCGCATTTTGTGGATCCCTTCAAGATCAAGGAACTGGACGCCTTTATCGCCACCCATGACCACGCGGACCACATGGATATATACAGCACGGCGGCCGTACTGAAAATGCCAGGCGTCCCCTTCATCGGGCCGAAGTTCTCCCATGACAAGTGGGTGGGCTGGGGCGTTCCCGAGGATCGCATCATCCAGGTCAAGCCCGGCGATGTGCTGAAATTCAAGGACATTGAGATCTATGTCGTAGAGTCCTTCGACAAGACCGCCCTGGTCACCGCGCCGCCCTACGGCGATATCCGCGGCCGCTTCGTGGACGACATGGACGAGAGGGCCGTGAACTATCTGATCAAGACCCCCGGCGGCACCTTCTATCACAGCGGCGACTCTCACTTCTCCAACTACACGGTGAAGCACGGCAAGACCTTTGACATCGACGTGGCGGTGGCGCCCTTCGCCGAGAACCCCATCGGCATCGCCGACAAGCTGACAGCCTCCGACGTGCTGCGTATGGCGGAGAACCTGAACTGCAAGGTGATGATCCCCATCCACTACGACATCTGGCCCACCTTCTTCACCGATCCCATGGAGATCAAGCTGCTCTACGATTACAAGAAAGACATGATGGACTACAAGTTCAAGCTCTATATCTGGGCGCCGGGCGGCAAGTTCGTCTATCCCGACGACGCGGACAAGGGAAGATACAAGTTCCCGCGGGGTTTCTCGGACGCCATGGAGCAGGAGCCCAACATCCCGGCCAAGTGGTTCCTGTAAGATCGGGCTGCCTGACGTCACCCGGACGATTTGGAGAGAATAATCGCCCAGCGATTAAAAAATACTAAAAAAAACGAAAACAGGAGGAGCATCATGAAAAAGCTATTGGCACTGATTCTGGCGCTGTGCATGATCCTTGCTCTGGCCGCCTGCGGCCAGCAGGCTGCCAGCCCCGCCCCCGCCGCCACAGAGGCCCCGGCCGCTGCTCCGGCGGGCAACGACAGCGCGCCGACCCCGGTCGACAGCGCCCCCGCCCCTGCAGCGTCGGGCCTGACCGACGCGGACATCACCAAGGATCTGACGATCATCGTTCCCTCCGGCGCCGGCGGCGCCACCGATATCGCCATCCGCGCCTTTGTGGAGTTCTTCAAGGATCACTGGCCCACCAACGTCAACGTCATCAACATCGGCGGCGCGGGCGGATCGGCGGCCTACAACGAGCTGAAGAACTATGACAACGATGGCTACACCATCACCGTGGCCATGGCCAGCTACCCCATGAACCTGGCCATCGGCACCTTCGGCGGCGAGTACACCTGGGACACCTGGGAGCCCATCTGCGGCCTGTTCTCTGGTTATTTCTCCCTGTGCGTGCGCTCCGACTCTCCCATCAACACCTTTGAGGAATTCGTCAACGAGGTCAAGACCAACCCCAACTTCAAGTACGGCCTGTACTCCAACTCCCCGGCCACCGGCATCCGCCTGGTGCTGGAGGACTACACCGGCGTGAACTTCAACGCCATTGACGTGGCGGAGGACGCCAAGGCCACCGAGCTTCTGGCCGGCCGTGTAGACGCGGTTGCCGACTTCTTCTCCCAGCAGAACATCTACGTCAAGTCGGGCGACTTCCGCTGCCTGGGCATCTTCGTGGGCGACCGCCTGGCGGAGTTCCCCGACATCCCCACCATGAAGGAGCAGGGCGTGGACTATGACATCACCACCCAGATCATGGGCCTGATCGCGCCGCAGGGCACGCCGCAGGAAATGGTGGATTACATCTGCCAGAAGGTGCAGGAGACCTATGAGCAGGAGGAGGGCCTGAAGCCAAAGTACGACGAGCTGTACTACGAATCCCTGTTCATGAACAGCGCGGACTACACCGAGTTCGTCCAGGGTCTCATCGACAACTACGACAAGTTCATCAACGGCTGATCCTTTCTTCCCCTCTATGCAAGGCCCCGCGCCGCGCAGCGCGGCGCGGGGCCGGTTTTTCAAGCAAGGCTATCCAACCCACTCACAGCGAAAGGAGCTGCTATGGGAGAAATCATTTTTTTGCTACTCCTTGCGGCGATAGGCGGATACTATTACTACGAAAGCCTGGGCTATACGGTGGGCCGTTTTGACACCACCGGCGGCGGAGGACTGTTCCCCCGGGCCATCCTGATCGTTCTTTTTGTTCTTCTGGCGGCGCGCCTGATCGAGATCCTGGTGAAGAAGGAAAAGGCTCCCTTTAAATTCTTTGGCTATCTCAAGGGCGTGGGCGGCGTGTTCTTCATCAGCTTTGTGCTTTTCGTGCTGCTGATCAAGCCGCTGGGCTTTGTCGTGGACGCGGTGATCTTTGCGCTCTTCACGGTCAATTTCCTGTATTATAAGGCCAAGGATGACAAAAAGCTGGGAGGCACAAAGGCGATCATCATCCGTACCGTCTGCATTATCGGCTATGTCATTCTGGTCAACTGGTTCTTCACCGGCGTCCTCCATGTGAATCTCCCGGCGGGCGTGCTGAAGAATATCCTGTGAAAGCCTGCAAATAAAAAGTCAAGCCCCAAAAAGGACTTGAGTGGAAGAAAA
>CAMNKQ010000116.1 GCA_946542465.1 uncultured Clostridia bacterium
CACGGTATAGCTATTCTCACCCTCTTGTGTGAATTTCACCCAGAAGGTGGCATTCCCGACGCGCTTGCGGGCAATCAGCAGCCCGGACTCGGAGTCCAGGATCGCCTCTCCCGTTTCACGATACGCTTTCAGAACATCAATCACATCGTCCGTCAGGATCATGCGCGCATCCATCATTTTCCGCGCCTCATCGGTGTAGTTCAGTTGAAAATCCAGCTTCATCTCCGCTGTCTCCTCCTGCCACAGATCCCGCAACAGTTCTTTCTTCAGGCTCAGCCGATTCCAGCGCTTTTCGCTGATATCCGGCGGAGCGCCCGCGTCGGTACCGTATACGAGCTCCAGAATGTGCCGCGACTCCCGCCCCTGGCGGGCGAAACGATCCCGGCAGGCCATGCAATAGGAGATGTATGGCGCATCGGAACGCTCCAGGCACTTCTCCGTCATCTCTGATGCGAGCTCAGGATTGGCATAGGCCGAAAGCCCGCCATAGCCGCAACAGGGCGAGCGGTCGCCGGAATAGGGCGTATCGATCAGTTCACAGCCCAACTGTCGGGCGATCTGCCGGATCGCGTTCTGTGTCTCTGCGTCGCCGCGCGCGCCGCAGGAATCGTGAAGTGCCGCCGGCCGTGCCAGTCCGTGTCCGCCCTCCGGCAGGCCAAGCTTCAAAAGCAGATCCCAGATGCCGACGACCTGCACCCCCGGGTGACTGCTCCATTCTTTCTTACAGCTGGGACAGCCGACAACGAGAATCGGATCGCCCAATTTGCTCAGCTCCCGATCCAAGAATTCCCGCGTCTGCTCCTCCAGTTCTGTTCGCCCGGCCCAGTCCCCGATCGCACCGCAGCAGCCGAGGATCAGCGCCACACCGCCCTCGAGCCTCTCGCACAGGTCCAGATATGCCGCCTTTACCGTCTCCGGGGCGATCGCGACAGCCTGACAGCCCGGGAAGAAAGCATAGCGGCAACGCTCAAATCCCGGCTGAGTTCGGGCCAGGAAGGCCTCATTATTGGAAAAGAGCATGTCCATCAGGGCAAACTCGTGGGGGGCCAGCGGCATCTTATCGGTCGACACCATGTTCTGCCGGGCCAGATGACAGACATGGGCCATATCAAAACCATTGGGACAGACCACCGTGCATTGCCCGCAGAGGGAACAGCTGTTCATGGGTTTATTGAGCTGGTGGTCCCCCATGATGATCTGGGTATTGTTATAGATCTCCTTAGCCAGCAGCCCGGGGTGTTTTTTATAATGCTGCAAAAAGGCGCAGCTTTTCAGGCACTCCTCGCAGCGGCACTGCAGGCAGCGCGCCGCCTCCGCCATCGCCTGCTCTTTGCTGTAGCCCTCCGGCGGTACAGGTTCCCGCTGCAGCGCTGTCGCGGCCGCGAGATCCGTATACAGGCTCGTCTCCACCGCGCCTTCCTGGCCGCGGGTATTGCGGGGATCCAGGTTCTGGGCCAGGCGATCCACGGTCAGCGCAGCCTTCTTGGCCCCGAAGGCCGCAGCCATCACGCCCTCGCCGCAGCCGCAGACAAGCTTTTTCGCCTCGCAGTACATGAGCTCCGGCAGACATTCCGCCGCCGGAAAGAGCTTTTTTGTCACCGCCTCCGAGGCGCAGAGCACATCATAGCCGGCTCTTTTTTCTTCCAAAAAATCCTCTGTTATTGCGCAGTTAAAGACAAAATCGATGTCCTTTGCCTTCAGGCGTTTGAGTTCCAATTGAAAGGCCTCTTCATCCAGAAACACCGTTCCGCAGCGCAGGAATGCATCCAAATCCGCCTGCTCGCAGAACACGGTCAGCGGGTAGGCCTTTTTCTCCAGCTCCCCTGCAAGAAACAGCGCAAACAGCCCGGAGCCAAGAACTGCGACCGTTTTTTTCTTTTTCGTCCGAAAGATGCTGCCGCTCCGCGACGCCTCCCCGAAGCGGGACACCGCGGCTTCCACCGCCCGGATGGCCACGGCATCACCGATCTCGCCCAGGCGGCATTTCCCCTCGCAAGGGGCTTCACAGCCATGGGACAAAATCAGCGGAAAGACGGCGATTTTTTCGTACAGCTGCAGGGCTTTTTTGAAATTGCCCGCGGCTGCCGCCTCCAGCATGGCCCGGGTGTCCAGCTTCAGCGGGCAGGCGGCGTTGCAGAAAGGCGGCTGCTCATAGACGCAAAGCGAGACCATGCCCTCGATCTCTTCGCGGGATATCTTGTTCACCTTATACACATGGGTGGAGCCGCGCTCCTGAATCTGAGCCATAATCTTCACCTCCCGCGTGTGAAAACTGGGGGTGCGGCAATCACCGCACCCCCATTATATCATGGGTAATCCTGCTTTGAAAAGTCTTACTTCTCCAGCTCTTTGAGCGCGGCAAGCACCTTCTCCGGGCGGGCCGGGATGCGGGTGATGCGGGCGCCGGTGGCGTTGTAGATAGCGTTGAGGATGGCCGGGTGCGGTGCATCCAGCGGGGCCTCGCCGCAGCCGGCGGCGCCGTAGGGGCCGTTGGGACGGTAGGTCTCGTTGTAATGCAGCTCGATGTCATCGGGAACATCGTTGGGATACGGGATGCCGCACTTGAGGAGACTCGTATGCTTGGAGAGATCCTCAAAGTCCTCGCTCAGCGCCAGGCCGATGCCCTGCACCAAGCCGCCGTAAAAGTTGCCGTCCACCAGGAGCTTATTCATAATGGTGCCGACGTCAGCCACCGAGGTGAACTTCTCCACCTTGACCTTGCCGGTCTGGGTATCGACGCAGACCTCGGGCAGGAAGATCGTGTACATGTAGGTGGCAAAGGGTTCGCCCTGGGCGGTATCCTGATCGATCGGGTGATCAGCGCAGAAGGTGGTAACCCAGTTGCCCTCGACCTTCAGCTTCTTGCCGTCGGCCACCATCTCCTCATAGGTCCGATACGTGCCGTCGTCCTTCTTCATCTCGGCCAGCAGCGCCTCAGCCGCCAGACGGCAGGCATTGCCGCTCATGACCTGGCTGCGGGAGCCGCCCGCGGGACCGGCGTTCGGGGTGTATTTGGTATCGTTCATGACCAGGCGGATCTGCTCGGGCTTGATACCGGCCTGGCGCAGCGTCTCATGGGCGGAGACCAGAACGCCCATATCGGCGCCCTGACCGTGATCCTCCCAGGCGGCGTACATCGTGACCGTGCCGTCGGGATTCAGTTCCGCATAGGCGGAGGAGGAGTCCACGCCGTCCAGGCCGCAGCCGTAGACACCGAGGGACACGCCGATGCCGTATTTGTAGCGTCCATCGGAGGCGGCGTTCTTCTCGGCCACGCGCTTCTTGCCGGCCTCATACAGCGGGCGGGCCTTTTCAAACAGGGCCTCCTCGCAGTAGACCTCGGGAGGATAACCGGTGGGAATCGTGGTTCCCTCGGACTCCTTGTAGCAGTTCATGGCGCGCATCTCAAAGGGATCGATGCCCATCTTGGCAGCCAGGCAGTCGATGGCGATCTCAGAGCCCATGTAGGACTGAGGAGAGCCATAGGCGCGGAAAGCGGAGCCCCAGGCGTGGTTGGTAAACACGGTCTGGCTCTTGTTGCGGATGGAGGGAATGCCGTAACCGGCGCCGGTGAACTGGCTCAAACGCATGGTCAGCAGATCGCCAAACTCGGAGTACGGGCCGTGGTCCACATAGTTGTCGCCCCAGAGGGCAAGCAGCTTGCCGTTCTTATCCGCGGCCAGCTTGATGTGCATAAAGGCGGGCGAACGCTTGCCGGTGTAAGTGATATTCTGGAACTGGTTGAAGTTCAGGGACACCGGTACGCCCAGGATCTTGGCAGCCGCGCCGATCAGGGCCTCGTTGGTGGGCGAGAACTTATAGCCAAAGGTGCCGCCGGCGTGGTTCTGAACGATGCGCAGCTTCTCCATGGGCACGCCGATACCGGCTGCGATCATGGGCATATGCAGATGGATACCGATGGACTTGGAGTGCACGGTGACCATGCCGTCCTCGTCGATATAACCATAGCCGTTGTCCGGCTCCAGATGCAGGTGGGGCTGGCGGGAGCAGTAGCTCTCGATCTCGACCTGCTGCTCATCAGGGATGCTGTCCCAATCAAAATCGGGTCCCTTGATGCAGTTGGTCTCATAGAAGACATTGGGGATGCCGGGATGGATCTCGATGGCGTCGGGGGCCATGGCATCCAGCGCACT
This sequence comes from uncultured Clostridia bacterium, assembly GCA_946542465.1. GTDB lineage: Bacteria > Bacillota > Clostridia > Oscillospirales > Oscillospiraceae > Limivicinus. The sequence goes on from CAMNKQ010000116.1 coordinate 4,155, forward strand.
CATGTAGGCGGGCAGTTCCTCGATCTCCACCTTCACAGCGTCAGCCGCGGCGCGGGCATGGGCCTCGGTGTCGGCCGCCACGATGGCGATGGCGTCGCCGAACTGGAAGATCTTATCGGAGCAGAGCACCGGGCGCTCAAAGCCGTCGGTCTTGTTGTGCTTGGGCAGCATGACAAGGCCGTTAATCTGGTTGGTGCCGCCGGCGGCCAGAATGTCCTTGTAGGTGATGACCTTCACGACGCCGGGCATCTTCTCCGCCTCGGAGATATCGATGGACTTGATGTTGGCGTGGGA
>CAMNKQ010000117.1 GCA_946542465.1 uncultured Clostridia bacterium
AGGATGCGCACACGGCGCTCTTCGCTCTCGGCATAGGTCGCGGCGCCGAGGATGCCGCTGTCGTGGTGGACGCAGCCTCCCCGCAGCAGGGTCTCTTTGCCGTTAATGAACAGGCCTTTGTTCGACCAGGTGATCTGGCGGATACCGAAGGGAATCTCCACGCTGTCTCCCTCGCCTGCCGTGATCTTCGCAGTATAGAGGAAGGGCGTATCGTCGCTCCAGAGCTTCGCGTTCGGGATCGTCAGTTCAAAACTCGCGCCCTCGCCGCTAATGCCGTCCACATCCGCCTTGACGGAAATGGGAGATTCGATTTTAATGACCGCCGGGTCGATGGAAACCGTGCTGATCTTCACACTTTCGGGCCGCAGCCCGTCCTTTTCGCAGACGTGCAGCCATACGGGGCGATAAATGCCGGAGCCGGAATACCAGCGGGAGTTGGGCAGTTTGGAGTTGTCCGCAACCACCGTCAGCGTGTTCGACCCACCGTAAACGAGGTCTTTCAGCTCCACAAAGAAGCCGGTATAACCGTAGGGATGGAAGCAGAGCTCTTTGCCGTTGAGGCTGACGGTCGCGTTTTTATACACGCCCTCGAACTCCACGAGGATCGTTTTGCCTTCCCACTCCGTCGGAGCGGTGAAGGTCTTTTCGTAAGTGTAGAGGCCGCCAGGGAAATAGCCGTGGCCGCCGTTGGAGACGTCCTTGCCGCGCTTCTCGCTGATCTGCGCGTCGTGCGGCAGGGTGACGGCTTTCCCGTTACAGGTCCAGTTCGTTTTGAAGCTGATTGTATTCATTCTCATTTCCTCCTGTTACGGTTTCAGACTGCCCAGCACCTTCAGACTCTCTTTAGGATACCGGGTCTGAGTGCTTCTGTTAACGGCGATCAAACCGAAAGTCTTGCCAAAGCCCGCCTGCCACTCGAAGTTATCCAGCAGGCTCCAGTACAAGTAGCCTTTGACCGGCACGCCCGCCTCCCGCGCAGCCATCACGCCTGCGAAAGCCTCCCGGATAAAGTCGCAGCGGCGGGCGTCGTTATCCGTCGCAATGCCGTTTTCCGTGACGATCAGCTCGCCCGGGAATTCCTTTGCCACTTTACGCAGCACATGTCCGATGCTCTGCGGATAGTCCTCATAGCCCATCTGGGTCAGCGGCGCATCCTTCGCCGGCTCCCGCGCTCCCTTGGCATCCACGATCTTGCGGGAATAGTTCTGCACGCCCAGGAAATCGTCGTCCTGAATGTAGGGAAGGTACTGGCCGAAGTCTTCCTGCCAGAGCTGTGCGGCGACTGCTTCGCCACCGTCAACCGGCTGATAGTCAAAAAGGGATAGGGTCAGCCCCACCTTGACCTGCGGTGCTGCGGACTTGAGCGCCTGCTTTGCCGCCTGGTGAGAACGCATGACGATTTGCTCCTGCTCGGAAGAGCGCGGACACAGAAAGGCGCCGATCTTCAGAGGATTGCAGCGGAACGCGACGCCCTGCTCCAGCATGCTCAGCAGGATCTTCTTCATGTCCAGCTGCACGCCGACCTGCACGCTGCCCTCCCGCTGGGAGGCTTTTTTCATATCGTCCATGACCTTGTGCAGTTGGAAGCCCATGTTGGCCTCGTTGATCGTGCAGACGTATTCCAGCTCATCCCCCAGCTGCATCGCCACATAGCGGGCGTATTTGGCAAAGGAATCCACCGTGCATTCGTTGGTCCAGCCGCCCTTGCGGATCAGCCAGGCGGGGCTGGAGAAATGGTGCAGGGTCACGATGGGCGTGATCCCGTTTTCTCGGCAGCAGTGCAGAACTTTGCGGTAGTGTCCGATCTCCCGGTAGTCGTAGCGGCCTCCCTCCGGTTCGATGCGCGCCCACTCGATGGAGAAGCGGTAGGCGCTGCAGCCGGCGTCCGCCAGGAGCTTGATGTCTTCCTCGTAGCGGTTGTAGTGATCCACCGCCAAGCCCGAGGGCTCGGCAAAATCCGAGTGCTTCAGATTCTCCATGACCCAGAAATCGCTGTGGATGTTGTTGCCCTCTACCTGATGGGCCGCCGTGGCCGCTCCGATCAGAAAGCCTTTGTTCATCTTCCCATCCTTCCTCTCAGCTGTTGAGCATGGCGAGCATACCCTGAATCTGCTCCATGGGAACGCTGCCGAAGGTGGCCAGGGAACCCAGAGGCATCTCCATCATCATGCGCCGCGCCATCTCTGCGCCGCCCTCACCCAGCGCGTCAGTGCCGTCCATTTCCTTGGACTGCTGCATGCCGGCCATCATCCTCTCGAACAGGGCACGACCTTTTGCGGTCTTCAGCAGGGATCCGACAGTGGAGGTCAGCGTATAGACGTACGGAAGCTCCACCGTGCCGTTGACAGATATCTCTGCATCCAGACGGATATCCCGGCTGGACGCTCCGATTTCCACGCCATAGACACCGGAGGGGACAAAGAAATCGTGGATTTTTTCTTCGTAATAGGCGAAGGCGCGCGCGGAGAGCGTAAAGCTCACTTCTTTTTCCTCGCCCGGCCGCAGCTCGACCTTGGTAAAGCTCCGTAGCTCGCGCAGCGGGCGCGCCGTGTCGCAGGCGGCGTTGCGGACATAGAGCTGCATGACCTCTTTCCCTGCCACACTGCCGGTATTTTTGACCTTGCAGGTGACCGTCAGCGCGTCCTGATCCGTCATCTCGGATCTGTCCAGACGCAGATCGCTGTAAGCGAAGTTCGTATAGCTCAGGCCATAGCCGAAGGGGAAGGACACGTCCATTTCCTTCTTGTCATAGTAACGGTAGCCGATGAACACGCCCTCGGCATAGTCCACCACACCCTCCGTGCCGGGGAAGTTGAGGTAGGCCGGGTTATCCGAGAGCTTCTTCGGCCAGGTCTCGGCCAGCTTGCCGCTGGGATTTTTCTCCCCGTACAGAAGTTCCACCGCTGCCTTGCCGACGCTCTGGCCGCCCAGGTACATACAGAGCACAGCCTTGACCTTTGAGATCCACTCTGTCAGCATGGGCGCGCCGCCGTGCAGCACGACCACGGTGTTGGGATTGGCCGCGGCCACAGCCTCGATCAGTTCGTTCTGATTGGCGGGCATGGCAAGTGACTCCCGGTCAAAGCCCTCGCTCTCAAAGCTGTCGGGAAGTCCCGCGAAGACCACGGCGACGTCCGCCGTTCCGGCGGCCTCCACGGCCTCGCGGAGCAGAGCTTCATCCGTCTTGCTGTCGCGGGCAACGTAGCCCTGTGCATAGCTCACGGAATACTCCTTCGCCGCATCCAATGCGGAGATCATATTTTTCGTATTGATATGGCTGCTGCCGCTGCCCTGGTATCTCGGAGAGGCGGCAAACTCCCCGATAAAGGCCACCCTGCTGTCCTTCTTCAGGGGCAGCAGGCCGTCGTTTTTCAGCAGCACCGCACATTCGGCGGCAAGCGACCCGCTGAGCGCCGCGCATTTCTCACGGTCGATCGCCGTATCCGGGCGGCGCTTGTCGCGATAGTCCAGCGCAAAGCGCACCATGTTTCCGGCCATCCGGTCGATGTCCGCCTCGCTGAGCTCGCCCGCTTCACAGGCTGCCTTGATGGCAGCACAGACACCCTCGTTCCCACCGGGCATATTCAGATCCAGCCCGGCCTTGACGCCCTTGGCCGCGTCTTTTCCGGCGCCCCAGTCGGTCACCACGAAGCCGTCAAAGCCCCAGCGCTCGCGGAGGATCTCCGTCAGCAGCGTCTTGTTGTTGGCGCAAAATTCCCCGTTGATGGCGTTATAGGCGCACATGATACTGCGCGTACCGCCCTCTTTCACAGCCGCCTCGAAGGCGGGGAGATAGGTTTCAAACAGGGTGCGCTCCGACATGCGAGAATCGCCGCTCATGCGCAGCGTCTCCTGATTGTTGGCGGCAAAATGCTTGACGCAGGCCGAGACGCCTTTTTCCTGCAGCGCGCGGATATAGGCGGCGGCAAGCTTCCCGGCGAGATACGGATCCTCCGAGAAATACTCAAAGTTTCTGCCGCAGAGGGGGCTGCGCTTCATATTGATGCCGGGCCCCAACAGCATGCCCACGTCCTCCGCCTGGCACTCCGTACCCAGGGCCTCGCCGAGCTTTGCCATCACTTCCACATCAAAGCTGGCCGCCAGGGCGGAGGCGGAGGGATAGCAGACGGTCTCGATGCTCTCGTTGATGCCGAGATGGTCGCCCTGCCCCTTTTGCTTCCGAAGGCCGTGAGGGCCGTCGCACATCATGACCTGCGGGATACTGAGCCTCTCGATGCTCTTGGTTCTCCAGAAGTCACGCCCGCAGGCAAGCGCAATTTTTTCGTCAAGCGTCATCTGCGCCAAAATGGATCTCACTTCGTTTGCCATATCTATAATCCCTTTCGTATGAAAAAATGCGCAGGGAGGCGGCGGCTCAGCCGCCGCCTCAGACTGTAGCCAAAGTCGGTTTTGTCATTGCGAACCAGTGACCGACGTCACT
>CAMNKQ010000118.1 GCA_946542465.1 uncultured Clostridia bacterium
TGGGCCGCAGCGACAGCATCTGGAACGAGCTGAACGTCATCGGCGTGACCGAAGGTATCTACAACGACACGGTCGCCATCTCCAAGGAGAGCCCCTTCTACACCGACGAGCTGAAGGCCGCTCTGCAGGACTGCTTCATCAACATCATCAATACCGACGAAGGCAAGGCCATCTTCGACGTCTACAGCCACACCGGCTATGCCAAGGCTGTTGATTCCGACTATGATGGCGCCCGCGCCGCTCTGACTGCTGTCGACGGCTGATTTTTCGAGCAGGACGAGGGCTCTGTATCCATACGCATACAGAGCCCTTTTTCTTTGAGTGTTGGAAGCGCTGAGCGGTATCCGCCCGATACCGCTGACCGGTTCCAATATAACAGGAAACAGAAAGGGAGAGCCGCCGCATGATTGAATTTAAGAATGTCTACAAGACCTATCCCAACGGCTTTACCGCGCTCAAGGATATTAACCTGCAGATCGAGCAGGGCGAGTTTGTCGCCATCATCGGTCTGTCCGGCGCCGGTAAATCCACCATTCTCCGCTGCATCAACCGCATGCACGATGTGACCAAGGGCAGCCTCACCGTGGACGGTGTGGATGTGAACAGCCTCAGGGGCAAGGAGCTGCGCCGCTACCGCCGCAAGGTGGGCATGATCTTCCAGAGCTTCAACCTGGTCAACCGCTCCACCGCCATCAAGAACGTGCTGACGGCCGATGTGCCCGATATGAACTTCTTCAAGGTCCTCTTCGGCGTCTTCTCCAAGGAGCAGAAGATGCGCGCGCTGGAGAGCCTGGATAAGGTCGGCATTCTGAACAAGGCCTATACCCGCTGCGATCAGCTCTCCGGCGGCCAGCAGCAGCGCGTGGCTCTCGCCCGCACCCTGAACCAGAACCCGAAGATCATCCTGGCCGACGAGCCGGTGGCCTCTCTCGACCCCATCACCGCCCGTCAGGTCATGCAGGACTTTGTCCGCATCAACAAGGACTACAACATCTCCATCCTTTTGAATATCCACCACATCGACCTGGCTCTGCAGTACTGCGACCGCGTGATCGGCGTGCGCGCCGGCGAGATCGTTTTCGACGGCCCGGCGGCCACCATCACCCAGGAGCAGATCGATTTCGTCTACAACGGCACCAAGGCGCCCACGCTGGGCGATGGGGAGTGAGCCGATGGAGAAAGAAAAACACAGCCTGCCGGCAGAAAAGGGGAAAAACTACCGGAGCAGGGAAGCCCTGTTTGACCGGATCTTCAAGCCCCAGGTCATCACGCTCTCCAACGGCCACAGCGTGATTCGCCGCCGCAGCCGCGCCCCGCTGATCCTGCTGCTCCTCCTGGCCGCAATCCTGATCTCTCTGCGCATGACCGGCTTCAACCTGGCCCTGATCATCGCCAAGTTTGACAAGCTTCTGGACCTCTTTGTCAAGCTCTTTCATCCCAAGTGGGACTTTTTCAGCAAGGTCACCGGGCCGCTGATCGACACCATCAAGATGTCCATTCTCGGCACGGTCATCGGCTGCCTGCTGGCCCTGCCCGTGGCGGTTCTCTCCTCTACGAACATCAACCACAATACCGTCATTGTCTCCGTTTTTCGCTTTATCCTGGCCCTGATCCGCACGGTGCCGACTCTGGTCATCGCTCTGGTCTGTGCGCTGATCTTCGGCCTGGGCACCTTCGCCGGTACCCTCGCCATCGCGATCTTCACCTTCGGCATCGTGGCCAAAATGCTCTATGAGAGCATCGAGACCATCGATATGGGCCCCTTTGAGGCCATGGAGGCCCTGGGCGCCAACAAGTTCCAGGCCTTCTGGTCGGCCTGCGTGCCCCAGATCCTGCCCGTGTATCTCAGCCACAGCCTCTACTGCTTTGAGATGAACGTGCGCGCCTCTGCCATCCTGGGTTATGTCGGCGCCGGCGGTCTGGGCATCACGATCAACGAGCGTATCGGCTGGCGCGACTACAACGGTCTGGGCATGGTGCTGCTCTCGCTGTTCGTCGTCGTCGTGGCGATCGAGTTCTTCAGCGAGTACCTTCGCAAGAAGCTGAGCTGAGAGGAGGGACGACATGGCTGAAAAACTGAAAAACCTGGAACAGGCCGTCGATAAGAAATTGACGGCGGCCGAGATGTATGCCCTGCGTCCGCGCAAGTGGCTGCTCTATACGGCGATCGTTCTGATCCTGGTGCTGCTGGTCGGCTGGTCCGGCTCCAGCATCCATTTCGAGGGCCTGACCGTCACCGGCCGTGAGGTCGCCAAGGGCGTCGTCAGCGGCGTAACCCATCCGGATCTGAAGCTGATGTTCGGTAACGGCGACACCGATGTGCCCTATCTGCTGCTTCAGACCATGGCCATCGCCGTGCTGGGCACCCTCTTTGGCGCCATCCTGGCCATTCCCTTTGCCTTCCTGGCCTCCACCAACATCATGCCCAAGCCCGTGGCCTATCTCTTCCGCGTCATCATCCTGCTGATCCGCACCATCCCCAGCCTGGTCTGGGCCCTGATGTGGATCCGCGTCACCGGCCCCGGCGCCGCTTGCGGCGTGATTACCCAGTCGGTCTGCTCCATCGGCATGATCTCCAAGATGTACATCACCGCCATCGAGGATCTGGACACCCGCATCCTGGAGAGCCTGGACGCCATGGGCTGCACGCCCTTCCAGAAGATCCGCTACGGCGTCATTCCCCAGCTCACCGCGAGCTTTATCTCCACCACCATCTATCGCTTTGACATCAACCTCAAGGACGCCACCACCCTCGGCATCGTGGGTGCCGGCGGCATCGGCGCCTCCCTGGTGCAGTGCCTGAACAGCCGCCGCTGGGCCATGGTCGGCTCCTTCGTCTGGGGCCTGATGGTCCTGGTGCTGATCATCGAGTTCCTGTCCACCCGCGTGCGCAAAAAGCTGGCCCGCGGCCAGTAAAACACAAATCTCTTGCCGCTCTCGGCAAGAGATTTTTCATCCGAAAGAGAGACGTATGAAAAAACATCTGACGATTTATTTTACCAGCGATACTCACGGCTATTTCCCCGCGGTGGATTACGCCACCGGGAAGACGGCCGCCACCGGCGTGGTCAACTGTGCGGCTAACTTCCAGCAGGACGGCAACAGCCTGATCCTGGACGGGGGCGACACCCTCCAGGGCAGCCCCTTCACCTACTTTCTCCATGAGCAGGGAAAAGCGGAAGGGGAGATCTGCGCAAGCCTTATGAACCTCTGCGGCTATCAGTTCGTCACCCTCGGCAACCACGATTTCAACTACGGCCGAGAGAACCTGCAGCGCTATCTCGACGCCCTGGACGCCCGCTGCCTCTGCGCCAATGTGGAGGGACTGGACAAGGTGGAAAAGACCACCGTTGTGACCCTCAAAAACGGACTTCGCGTGGGCCTCACCGGTATCGTGACCCACTTTATCAACCTCTGGGAGAAGCCGGAAAACTTGCGCGGCATCCGCATTACCGAGCCCATCCCCGCCGCCCGGAAGGCACTGGCGGAGCTCAAAGCCCAGGGAGTGGATCTGACGGTCTGCCTCTACCACGGCGGCTTTGAGAACGATCTGGATACCGGCGCGCTCCTCTCCGACACCGGGGAAAACCAGGGCTGGCAGCTCTGCCGTGAGCTGGACTTCGACATTCTCCTCACCGGCCACCAGCACATCGCTTTGGAGAACCGCCGGGTCTTTCACAGCTGGACCTGTCAGACGCCGGACAAGGCCAGGGCTTATATCCGCCTGGACGCGGAGGTGGACGAGACCGGCGTCACGGCCGTATCACGGCTCTGCCCGGCCGGAGAGCGGACGCTGCCGGCTTCGGCGGAGTTCCTGGACGATCTGAACGCCGAGACCGCCGCCTGGCTGGACACGCCGGTGGGCCATCTGGACGCGGCGCTGGAGCCGGACACCCCGCTGAACATGGCGAAAAACGGCTCTCTGATCGCCAATTTCTTCAACCAGGTACAGCTGGAGGCCTCGGGCGCCGATATCTCTGCCACCTGCCTGGGCAACGAGGTCAAGGGCTTTGACCGGGACGTGACGATCCGGGACGTGGTGGCCACCTATATCTACCCCAACACCCTCAAAACCCTGGAGGTGGACCGGGATGTGCTCAAGGCCGCGCTGGAGCGCTGCGCCTCCTATTTCGATTTTGATTCATCCGGTGCGCTCTGCGTCAGCGAGAGCTTCCTCAAGCCCAAGGTGGAGCACTATAACTTCGACTTCTTCGCTGGCCTGGCCGTGCGCATGGAGCTGCGACGCCCGGTGGGGGAGCGGGTGACTTCCATCCGTTTTCAGGGGGAAGAGCTGCCCGAGGGGCGGAAGCTTCGCCTCTGCCTGAACAACTACCGTGCCACCGGCACCGGCGGCTATCCCGCCTATGCCGACTGCCCCGTCGTCCGCGACCAGCCCACGGAGATCGTGGAGATGATCATGGACTACATCAAGG
>CAMNKQ010000119.1 GCA_946542465.1 uncultured Clostridia bacterium
GAGGTCACCATCAACTACGTCATCACCGACGTGGAGAAGAAGCGCAAGTTCGTCTGCGTGGACGTGAACGATATCCCCGAGGTCGCCGTGGTCGATCCCGAGATGATGTACTCCATGCCCAAGCCTCTGACCGCCGCCACCGGTATGGACGCTCTGACCCACGCCATCGAGGGCTATATCACCAAGGGCCACTGCGCCATCTCCGATATGTTCCATCTGGAGGCCATCCGCCTGATCGCCAAGAATCTGCGCGCCGCTGTCGAGAACGACGAGGCTGGCCGTGAGGGGATGGCTCTGGGCCAGTATATCGCCGGTATGGGCTTTAGTAACGTGGGTCTCGGCATTGTGCACTCCATGGCTCACGGCCTGTCCGCCCTGTATGACACTCCCCACGGTGTGGCCTGCGCGATTCTGCTGCCCCTGGGTCTGGAGTACAACATGCCTGTCGCCGGCGAGCGCTATCGCGCCATCGGCAAGGCCATGGAGGTTCCCTATATCGACAGCATGAACGACGAAGAGGCCGCCAAGGCCACCATCGCCGCTGTCAAGAAGCTGGGCGCCGATGTGGGTATCCCCGCCGACCTCAAGGAGATCGTCAAGGACGAGGACGTGCAGTTCCTGTCCGAGAGCGCTTTTGCCGACGCCTGCTGCCCGGGCAACCCCCGCGACACCAGCGTGGAAGAGATCGCCGCTTTGTACCGCAGCCTGATGTAAGGCCGAAAGCTTTATAAAAGATCTGAGCCGGGAGCGTTTGCTCTCGGCTCAAGCTGTTGACAAAGTGTCAACAGCTTGAGGCACAAAAATGAGAACTTCCATAAAAGTTCCCATTTTTGTGTGGATCAAACTCGAGAGGGAATAACCAATCCCCTCTCGAGCTCTCCCCATGCGTATCCATGCTTGGCTACATGGGTTTGTCTACAGTCTGAGCCGGGAGCATTTGCTCCCGGCTCTTTTGATGGGTAAAAAGGCATTAGGCAACAGGCAGTAAGGCATCAGATAACAAAACGGCCACCCCAGCCGGGGTGACCGTTTATCATTGGTGCGGGAGAAGGGACTTGCATGCATTCCTTCGCTTGCGTGAGACGCGAAGGAATAAAGGTATTCGCCAGTGTGTGCACTGACTCATGCACACGCCACTGGCGTGTGCGGACATGATTCAAGTCCCTATCAGCAAGAACGACAAAACGGCCACCCCAGCCGGGGTAACCGTTTATCATTGGTGCGGGAGAAGGGACTTGAACCCTCACGTCTATGGTGGAACACAGGCACCTCAAGCCTGCCTGTCTACCTATTCCAGCACTCCCGCTTATAGCCGATGCTTCGACTCCATTGAAAGCCGCTTGCATCATAATGGCATGCCACATTTAAGGCAGATGTTATTATAGCAGAGAATGCCGACTTGTCAAGCCCTTTTTTTCGTCTTTTTTGAAGAGTGCGTACCGGCCAGATAACAGATCAGCGCCAGCGCGAAAGCCACGATCAGGGCTGCCGAGCCGTAACGCATGGGCAGCAGATAGCGCATTTTCAGATAGGCGTGATAGCCCAGGAGCGAGGCAAACTGCACCAGCGGAGCGGCCAGAAAAAAGCCGGGGAGGGAAAAGGCGAGGATCAGGGATAGAATATCGGCGGTGTAGAAATAGCGCTCATGCATATGCGGCAGCAGAAAAGGAATCCCGATGGCGAACATCAGCGCCATGCCCAGTATCGCCTGATCGCTCAGGCGGCCCCGGTTGATCCAGGCCACGCCCAGCATGTTAAAGAGGAACACAAACGCGGCCACGATGGCGATAACAGAGGCGGTTGCGGCGTCCTGGACATTCCAGAAGATGGCGAATATAGAAGGGGAGTTGTAGTTCAGACCCGCGCCGATACTGCCTGTCTGAGAGGCATAGAGAGTCACCGTATCCAGGAAAGGCCGCCCCAGCAGCACGGCGGGGAGTACCAGCAGCACATAGCTCAGCGGAAAGAGGAGGAAATCCGTCCAGCGGAACTTCCCCTTGAACCAGAGAACGACATAGATGGGGAGAACAAACACCGCCTGAAGCTTGAAGCCGAAAGCCAAAGCGGCACAGATCATGGACGTTTTGGGCCGGCCGGAGAGCGCCAGCTCAATCCCGAGGATCAGCAGCGCGACATAAATGCTGTCGCACTGGCTCCATACCGCGCTGTTAAGGTAGACGGTAGGAAGAAACAGCACCGCGAAAAAACAGGCGAGACGCCGACCGGTGCTCTTGGTAAAGCGTCCGGTGAGGCGTGTGGAGGCCCAGGCCAGCAGCACATCGAAGCTCACGCTCAGCCACTTGATCAGATACAGATCTTTTACAGGAACGTAGGAGAAGAGGGCGAGAAAATAGAGATAGGGGATGTTATAGTTTCCGACCGGGTATTTCATCGCGGCAAAGCCGCCGTTCTGCCGGTAAAAGGCCGCCCAGCGGGAGAGAAAGTTTTGATAGTCCAGCGTCTCATAGTCAAAGGCCCAGAGGCGCAGACCCATGGCCAGCAGGATCAGCAGCGAGGCGAGAAGCCAGGCCGCCTGGCTGCGCAGCAGCCCCTCGCGAAAGAGAAGAAGCAGGGCCAGAGCCGTGCTGAAGGTCATCAGAGCAACAAGAATCCAGTTCATAGGCAGAAAAAACACACGGGAGCCAAACAGCTCCCGCAAAAAACCCTCAAATTCACAAAATAATGCTTGACTTTCTATCTGTAGCGATGGTACAATAACTTGCCATATGTGCAGGGGGAAGGGCATCCTGCCCCATCCTTCATCTGTGTTCAGTATAGCAGTATGGAACGTTAAAATCAATGCCGGGGATGAAAAAACTTAAAACTCACCCGGGCGTTTCAAAACGATAAGGAGAGTGCGCCAATGCCAAAAGATGTTCTCTACGGCAAGACCCTGCGAAAGAGTTTTGCCCGCGTCGACGAGATCCAGGACATGCCCAATCTGCTGGAGATCCAGAAGAGCTCTTACAAGTGGTTCCTGGAGACCGGTCTGCATGAGGTGTTCCGGGATGTGGATTCGGTGACGGACTATTCCGGCAACCTGGAGCTGAGCTTCATCGACTATTCGATGAATGAGAAGCCCAAGTATGACGAGGAGGAGTGCAAGGCTCGCGATGCTACGTACGCCGCCCCGCTGAAGGTTCGCGTCCGTCTGCGCAATAAGGAGACCGAGGAGATCAAGGAGCAGGAGATCTTCATGGGTGATTTCCCCATCATGACTCCCGGCGGCACCTTTGTCATCAACGGCGCCGAGCGCGTTATCGTCTCCCAGATCGTCCGCTCTCCCGGCGTGTATTTCGAGAAGACCACGGACAAGTCCCTCATGAGCGTCTATGCCTCCACCGTGATCCCGTATCACGGCGCCTGGCTGGAGTATGAGACCGATGCGGCCGACGTCTTTAACGTCCGTATCGATAAGAACCGCAAGCTCCCCATCACCTGGTTCCTCAAGGCCATGGGCGCCTATGACGAGAACCGTCCCGCCACCTGGCTGAGCTGCGTGAACGATCCCTTTGTTGGAGCCACCACCAACGAGCGTCTGATGGAGATCTACGGACAGGACGAGCGCATGGTCTCCACCATCGAGAAGGACACCACCCGCAGCCGCGAGGAGTGCCTCATTGAGATCTACCGCAAGCTGCGTCCCGGCGACCCCCCCACGGTGGAGTCCGCCGAGGCTCTGCTGGACGGCCTGTTCTATGACCGCCGCCGCTATGAGATTTCCAACGTCGGCCGTTATAAGTTCAATAAGAAACTCTCCCTCTATCCGCGTATTGCCGGTTTTGAGCTGGCCGCGCCCGTGGCCGATCCCTTCACCGGAGAGATCCTGGCCGAGGCAGGGGAGATCCTCTCCCGCGAGAAAGCCCGCCTGATTGCCGACGCCGGCGTCATTTCCGTCAACCTGAACGTGGACGGCAAGGATGTGCGCGTGTTCTCCAACGGCATGGTGGATATCCGCCATTACATCGATTTTGACCCGGCTGAGCTCGGCATCAAGGAGCTGGTGCGCGGCATCGTCATGAAGCAGCTGTGCGAGCAGTACGAAGGTGAGGCCCTTAAAGACGCGATCCGCGAAAACATCGACGTGCTGATCCCCAAGCACATCGTGGCCGACGATATCTTCTCTTCCGTCAACTACCTCAACTGCCTGGCCCATGGCATCGGCGAGGCCGATGATATCGACCATCTGGGCAACCGCCGCGTCCGCTGCGTGGGCGAGCTGCTGCAGAACCAGTTCCGCATCGGCTTCAGCCGTATGGAGCGTGTGATCCGCGAGCGCATGACGCTGCAGGATCTGGACATTGTCACTCCCCAGAGCCTCATTAACATCCGCCCTGTCACCGCGGCCATCAAGGAGTTCTTCGGCTCCTCGCCGCTGAGCCAGTTCATGGACCAGACCAACCCCCTGGCCGAG
>CAMNKQ010000120.1 GCA_946542465.1 uncultured Clostridia bacterium
CCGGCGAAGTAGGCGCGGTTCAGCGCCTTGAGGTAAGTTAACATAACATCATATTCCACGGCTGTGGCATAGTCGGGAATACTGCCGTCCGAGGAAAAGTGGGCGTCCATGTAGCGCCCGGCCGCCGCCGGAAAGTCCTGAAAGACGGCGTCATCCCGCCCATGCCCCTCCGCCCAGGCGGCCATGTCCAGCTGCCTGGCTTCGTAGTGAATTGCCCCATTCCCGGCGGTGAGCAGTCCGTACTGGCAGGGATAGGAGCAGAGTGCGGAGGAACAGATCTCCGTGAGGCCGGCCTCGGTCTGGATGTGCTGGATGTGCAGGTGCCCGCTGAGATAGAGGGGGACCTCGTATTTGTGAAACAGCGCAGCCAACTGCTCGCTCCGGCCAAACACGTAGCCGGCGCGGAAAATGGAGTGCTGAAACAGGTTCTGATGCCCGGCGGCCAGCACCTGGACCCCGGCTTTTTGGGCGGCCTTCAACTGCTTTTCTGCCCAGCGGAGGCTGTCGGCGGAGAGAGAGCAGAAGTCATGGGCGGTGTTCAGATCCAGCACCAGGACCCAGGTGCTCTCGTTGAGGGGGTAGACGTAGCTGAGGGAGTCGCCGTCCACCGCGAGGGCTTCGCTGAGGCCGAAATCGGCGTAGAGCGCGGCAAAGCTCTCGGTGTCGGCCGCGGGGACGCGGCTGAAGCTGTCACCCCGGTAACGGGCCGCGTTGCTGTTATAGACGTCGTGGTTGCCGGTCGTCACCAGCACGGGGATCCCGGCCGCCTCCAGCGTGCGGAGCTTCTCAATCAGGGCCTCGTGGCTCTCCATGGCGCCGTTAAAGCTCAGATCCCCGGTCAGGATCAGGGCCTCCGGCTTCTCTGCCAGCACCTCTTCGAAAAAGGCGTCGGTGATCTCCTCCACATAGGGCATGAATTTGCTGTCGCCGCTGTTGAGCATCCGCTGATAGTAGGCGCCGCCGTCGGTGAGGGGCGGCGCGATGTAATGCAGATCGCTGGCCACCATGACGCGGCAGCGCGGCGCGTTGGAAGCCTCGGCCTGCCTGGAAAGGGGACAGAGGGTCAGCAGAAGAGCCAGAACAAAACAGTATGCCGCAATGCGCTTCATCCGATTCCTCCTCCCCAAAACTGCTTCAAGTATACTATACGCAATTTAATTGCGCAACGGCGAAACAATAAAAAACGATCCCCGCCCAGGGAGGCGGGGATCCAGTCTTGGCTTAATGCAGCAGGTTCTCGCCGGTCATGGCGGCGGGTTGCTCCAGACCCATGATGTGCAGGATCGTGGGCGCAATGTCGGCCAGACGGCCGGGCTTGAGCTCGGCGCCCTTCACGGTGACGCAGAAGGGGACGGGGTTGGTGGTGTGGGCGGTGTTGACCTTGCCGGTCTCATCGAACATCACGTCGGCATTGCCGTGGTCGGCGGTGACCAGCAGCACGTCGTCCGGGTGCTTCTCAACTTCCGCGATGATGCGGCCCATGCAGGCGTCCACGGTCTCGACCGCCTGGACAGCCGCGTCCATGACGCCGGTGTGGCCGACCATGTCGCAGTTGGCAAAGTTGCAGACGATCAGGGCGTACTTGTCGGAGGCGATGGCCTCCACCACCTTGTCGCAGACCTTCTCGGCGCTCATCTGGGGCACCAGGTCATAGGTGGCGAACTCCTTCGGGGAGGGGACCAGGCAGCGGTCCTCGCCCTCGGCCTGCTTTTCCACGCCGCCGTTGAAGAAGAAGGTCACATGGGCGTACTTCTCGGTCTCGGCCACGCGGAACTGCTTGAGCCCCTTGGCGCTGATCAGATCGCCGATGGTGTCCTCAATGACCTCGGGGGGATAGGCGATGGGCAGAGTCAGAGCCTCATCGTACTGGGCGGTGCAGACATAGGAGAGGGGATAGACGGTCTTCTTGCGCTCAAAGCCCTCAAACTCCGGCAGGTTCAGCGCCCAGGTCATCTCGCGGGCGCGGTCGGGGCGGAAGTTCATGAAGATCACGCTGTCGCCCTCGTTGATGACGCCCTCAGGGCAGACGACGGTGGGCTTGACGAACTCATCCGTCACATCCTCGGCATAGCTGGCCTCGATGGCGTGGACGGCGTCGGGATCCTGCACGCCCTCGCCGCAGACGATGGCGTTGTAGCCGGCCTCGACCCGATCCCAGCGCTTGTCGCGGTCCATGCCCCAGAAGCGGCCCTGGACGGTCGCGATCTTCGCGTTGCCCAGTTCCTCGCACTTCTCCTGCAGCTGGGCCATGAAGCCGGCGCCGCTGCGGGGCGGCACGTCACGGCCGTCCAGGAAGCAGTGGACGTAGACCTTCTCCAGGCCGCGGGCCTTCGCCATATCGAGGATGCCGAAAATGTGCTTGAGGTGGCTGTGCACGCCGCCGGTGGAGAGCAGACCCATGATGTGCAGGGCCTTGCCTTTGGCTTTGGCGTCTTCCATGGCCTTGATGTAGACCGGGTTCTGGAAGAACTTGCCGGTCTCGATCTCCTGGGTGATCTTGGGCAGAATCTGGAACACAACACGGCCGGCGCCGATGTTGGTGTGGCCGACCTCGGAGTTGCCCATCTGGCCCTCGGGCAGACCCACGTCCAGACCGGAGGCCTGCAGCAGGGTGTAGGGGTTCTCGGCAAAGAGCTTATCCAGGTTGGGCTTCTTCGCCTGGGAGATGGCGTTGCCCGGAGCGGCGGGGGCGATGCCGTAGCCGTCCATGATGATTAAAATAGCTTTCTTCATATACAGTAATAATCCTTTCAAAAGAAAACCCAGCAAAGTGGGTTTGCCGGGATAAAGGAAACAGGGTGTATCAGACAAGGGAGCGGTGCAGCGCCGCTCCCTGACCTTATGCGTTTGTTCAGGCCTCCTGGGCGGTGGCGGCCACGATGGTGGCGAAGTCCACGGGCTTGAGGGAGGCGCCGCCGATCAGACCGCCGTCGATGTCGGGCTGGGCCAGAAGCTCAGCGGCGTTCTTGGCGTTCATGCTGCCGCCGTAGAGAATGCTGACGGCACGGGCGGGACGGGCGCCGTAGATCTTGCGGATCACGGCACGGATGCCCTCGCAGACCTCCTGCGCCTGCTCGGCCGTGGCGGTCTTGCCGGTGCCGATGGCCCAGATGGGCTCGTAGGCGATGATGCAGTGGCGCAGCTGAGCCGCGTCGATGCCGCTGAGAGCGGCCTTGACCTGGTAGGCCACGTACTCCATGGTCAGGTCCATCTCGCGCTGCTCCAGGCTCTCACCCACGCAGATGATGGGAGTGATGCCCTTGGCCAGCAGAGCCTTGGCCTTGGCGTTGACAAGCATGTCGTCCTCGCCGTGGTACTGGCGGCGCTCGGAGTGACCGACGATGCAGTACTTGGCGCCGATGTCGGCCAGCTGATCGGCGGAGACCTCACCGGTGTAAGCGCCCTTCTCGTACTTGGAGACGTCCTGGGCACCGGCGGCAACCTTGCAGTCCTTGCCGGCCTTGATCATCGCGGGCACCATCACAGCGGGGGTGCAGAGCACGATGTCGCAGGTCTTGTTCTTGGGGAGGTTGGCCTTCAGCTCTTCCATGAAGGGCTTGATGGTGGAGGCGAGCTGGTTCATCTTCCAGTTGCCGGCGATAACGGTTTTACGATACTTTCTATTCATGATTTCGATCCTTTCTATATACGGTCCTTACCGTCTCCAGCGTCCTCCTCCCGCCTTGAAGCCCAGCGAAACGGGTTCGAGGCGGAAAAGGAAGACGGAAGGAGCGGATACGCAGCTTTCGCCATGCTTGGCGGAAGCGGAGTGGAGCGAGTTTCGTCTGACGTCAGGCGTCCAGCAGGCAGGCCACGCCCGGCAGCTCCTTGCCTTCCAGGAACTCGAGGGAAGCGCCGCCGCCGGTGGAGATGTGGGTGATCTTGTCGGCAAAGCCCAGTTTCTCGACCGCGGAGGCGGAGTCGCCGCCGCCGACGATGGTGACAGCGCCGGACTCGGCCAGAGCCTTGGCCATGGCCTTGGTGCCGACGGCAAAGGTATCGAACTCAAACACGCCCATGGGTCCGTTCCACACGATGGTGCCGGCGCCCTTGACGGCATCAGCGAAGATGGCCTGGGTCTTGGGGCCGATGTCCATGCCCATCATGTCGGCGGGGATGTCGCCCTCGACCAGAACGGGCTCGGCGTCAGCGGCAAACTCCTTGGCGCACACGTTGTCGACCGGCAGCAGGAACTTCACGCCCTTGGCCTCGGCCTTGGCGATCATGTCTTTGGCATAGTCGATGCGGTCGGCCTCCAGCAGGGAGTTGCCGATCTCATAGCCCTGGGCCTTCTTGAAGGTGTAGGCCATGCCGCCGCCGATGATGATGGTGTC
>CAMNKQ010000121.1 GCA_946542465.1 uncultured Clostridia bacterium
GACGGCCCGGCCCGCCGCCAGCAACGTGCTGCGCTATGAAAACGGCCGCTACGCCGTCCTGACCCTCAGCGAGGACGGCCCGGAGACAGAGGACGTTCAGTACGAAAACGGCACCGGCAGCTTCACCCTGCTCAGCACCAATGAGCTTCTGTGGCAGGACGAGACCGGCCACGCCGCGGATGACACCCTGTTTATCAGCGCGGACTGAAAAAACAACGCGGGAGAGGCTTTCGCCTCTCCCGATTCAGACTGTAGACAAACTCTATCGCAGGAAAAAGCCTCGCAGAGTTTTTCGCCGCGCACGGCGAAAAATCAATCCAATCCGTTTTTTCCGGGGACATGCGCCTCGGAAAAAACACTTCTCAGCCCAGAAGTGTGCGAGCGTCTTTCGACGCGAGTGCGCGCGCTGGGCTGCATCCCCTCTGTCGGCAAAGCCTTTTGGCTT
Organism: uncultured Clostridia bacterium; assembly: GCA_946542465.1. GTDB lineage: Bacteria > Bacillota > Clostridia > Oscillospirales > Oscillospiraceae > Limivicinus. Next base: position 446 of record CAMNKQ010000121.1, read on the forward strand.
TGTCGACAGCTTGACGCGGGAGAGGCTTTCGCCTCTCCCGATTTCGTTACCCGATATCATTATTTCTTATTGCTCCTCGGCGCTCTCGTCGGGGAGTTTTTTGATGCTCTCCCGGGTCACCACGTCGATGTGATCCAGATCCCGGTATTCCTCCACCTCTACGGGCAGGTCCCCGCGGCGCAGGCGGCGCTCCACGGCGTTGTTGATGATCGTATAGAGCACCACGAAGACGGGCACGCCCAGGAGCATCCCCCAGAAGCCGAAGAGCCCGGCGCCCAGGATGATGGAGAACATGACCCAGAAGCCGCTGATACCCACGGAGCTGCCCAGGATCTTCGGGCCGATGAAGTTGCCGTCGATCTGCTGGAGGATGATGACGAAGACGATGAAGATCAGGCACTGGAAGGGATTGACCATCAGGATGATGAAGGCGCTGGGGATGGCGCCGATCAGCGGGCCGAAGAAGGGGATGATGTTCGTGATGCCCACAATGACGCTGACCAGCAGGGCGTAGGGCATCTGCACCACGGCGCAGAAGATGTAACAGATCAGGCCCACGATGGCGGAGTCCAGGAGCTTACCGTTAATGAAGCCCATGAAGGTGCGGTCAGTAAAGCGGATGCCCTCGAGCAGCTTCTCCGCCGTCTCGATGCTGAAGAGGCTGTAGAGCAGGCGCTTGAAGGCCGCGCCGAAATGCTCCAGACCGCTGAGCAGATAGACCGAGACGATGATGCCGATGACCAGGTTGTAGACCGTGCGGAACACGGTGTAGACGCCGGAGGTCAGGTTGGTGACAAAGCTGCCCACCTGGGGCAGGACCTTATCCGTCAGCCAGCTGGTGAAGTTGTTATTGACCTCGCCCAGCTGCTTATCCACAAAGTCCTGCAGCGCCGGGAAGTCCGTCAGCACCTTGTCGAACCAGTTGTTCAGGTTCTCCAGATAGACCGGGCTGTTGGTGATGATGGTCTCGATGCTGCTGTAGATCTGCGGCAGGATCATATAGACCAAGGCCGTCAGCACCGCCAGCAGCACAACGATGGACAGCAGCACGGAGAGCACCCGCCCGAAGCGCTTGGCCCCCACGGGATTTTTCCGATAGAGCTTTTTGCCCAGCGGATAAAAGAGGTGCTTTTCCATGCTGCGCATCAGAGGCGTCAGCAGATAGGTGAAGACCAGGCCCCAGATAAAGGGGCTGAGGATGCGCGAGAGCTTCTTGAGCGCGTTGTCCAGCGCAGGCAGATAGCTCAGCGCCATATAGAACAAAATGGCCGCGGCGATGACCGCAAAGGCCGTCATGCCCCAGAACCAGTATTTTTTATCCCAACGAAAATGCCGTCTCACGGATCTACCTCCCGCCTCAGGGTCCTGCGTTTGCTGCTTTCATACATGGGTATTTTACTCTGCCCCCTCCGGCCCGTCAATAGCTTTTCGGCTTTTTCCCCGGGAGCGGGCATAGCGTTTCACGTCGTTACATCGCATCATTTTTTACACCGTTCGTTTTCGTTATGTAAACAATTCGAAAATTTTATGCAGTTTTCTCGGTGGAAAACTCTGTGGAAAGTGTGGAAAAGCCGCTCTATGGGCCTTTTTTTCCAGTTTGTCACTTCTGAATATTTGGGCGAAAGGCCACAAAATATTCATAATTGTGTAAACCGGTATCATTTCGCGGCCGCCGGCATAGACATGGGACAAAACCTGATTCGGAGGCTATCATGAAGCGAGTCTTTGTCCTTTGTCTGCTGTTTGCGCTGCTGCTCGACGCGCCGCGGGCCGCGGCCCTGGAGCCCCTTACGGACGCCGCCCTGCCCATCGCCGCGCCCTCCGCCATCCTGATGGAGAAGGAGACGGGCGAAATCCTCTATGAAAAGAACGCCGACGCACGCCAGGCGCCCGCCAGCGTCACCAAGGTGATGACGCTTTTGCTGCTGATGGAGGATCTGGACGCCGGGCGCCTCTCCCCGGAGGACACCGTGACCGCCAGCAACCGGGCCGCCTCCTTCGGCGGCAGCTGCGTCTTCCTCGAGCCCGGCGAACAGATGAGCGTGCATGAGATGCTCAAGTGCATCACCGTGGTCTCCGCCAACGACTGCGCCGTGGCCATGGCCGAGCACGTGAGCGGCACGGAGGAGCTCTTCGTCGCCCGGATGAACGCCAAGGCCGAGGAGCTGGGGCTGGAGAACACCCATTTCACCAACTGCACCGGGCTTTTTGACGATCCGGAGCACTACAGCACGGCCCGGGATATCGCCCTCATGTCCCGGGAACTGATCCGCCACGAGCGCATCAAGGAGTACAGCACCATCTGGATGGACAGCATCCGGGGCGGCAGCTTCGAGCTGAGCAACACCAACAAGCTGGTCTATTGGTATCCGGGCTGCACCGGGCTCAAGACCGGCTTTACCAACAGCGCCATGTACTGCCTCTCCGCCACGGCGGAGCGGGAGGGCGTGGAGTACATCGCCGTTATCATGCACGGGGAGAGCATCGACTCCCGCAACGACGACGCCATGACGCTGCTCAACTACGCCTTCGCCAATTACACCCTCTGCCCGCTGACGCCGGAAGGCGCGCTGCCCCAACTGCCGGTGGAGATGGGGCGGCAGGACAGTCTCCCCCTGCGGCTGGATGGGCCGGATGTCGCGCTGGTCTCCAAGGGCGGGGCCGAGCCCTGCTATGAGCTGACGCTGCCCGAGCAGATCAGCGCCCCGGTACACGCGGGCCAGGTTCTCGGGACGCTGCGGGTCACACGGGGCGAGCAGACCCTGGCGGAGCGGTCCGTCCTGGCCGACGCGGACGTGGCGCGCATCGGCTTTGGCGGCATTTTCCTGCGCCTGGCCGCAAGCCTCTTCGGAAGCGAAACTCTCCCTTGAAATCCCGGGGAAATACGATATAATAAAAAAGCAAAAGAAAAAACTACCAACACAGGAGGCAAAGATACTATGGTTAAAGTCGATCTCTCCGGCGCGAAGCAATTCTTCACCGGCGCCGGCCCCGATTATGCCCTGGCCGCCCTCTGCCACGAGACGCTGGCCAACAAGTCCGGCCTGGGCGCCGATTTCACCGGCTGGCTGGAGCTGCCCCAGCGCGTCAAAGACACGGAGCTGGAGCGCATCCTGGCCGCGGCCAAGAAGATCCGCAGCCGCTCTCAGGCCCTGGTGGTCATCGGCATCGGCGGTTCCTATCTGGGCGCCCGCGGCGCCATCGAGATGCTGCGCCCCATCCCCGGCAAGGACGATCCGAAGGTCTTCTTCATGGGCAACGGTCTCTCCGCCGACGCGCTGAGCGACTGCATCGAACAGCTGGGCGATATGGACTTTGACGTGAACGTCATCTCCAAGTCCGGTACCACCCTGGAGCCCGCCGCCGCCTTCCGCATTTTCCGGGAGCTGCTGGCCAAGAAGTACGGCGAGGAGGCCGACGAGCACATTTTCGCCACCACCGACGCCAAGCGCGGCGTGCTCAAATCCCTGGCCAACGACAAGGGCTGGGAGAGCTTTGTGGTGCCCGACGACGTGGGCGGCCGCTTCAGCGTGCTCTCCGCCGTGGGTCTGCTGCCCATGGCCGTGGCCGGTATCGACGTGGAAAAGGTCATCGACTGCGCCATCGCCGAGTTCAAGGCGCTGGACCTGCGCAGCCCGGAGAACCCGGCCTGGCAGTATGCCGCCGCCCGCCAGAACCTCTACGGCAAGGGCTTTGACACTGAGATCCTCGGCTGCTACGAGCCCTCCTTCCGCTTCATGGCCGAGTGGTGGAAGCAGCTCTACGGCGAGAGCGAGGGCAAGGACGGCAAGGGCATCTTCCCCGCCTCCG
>CAMNKQ010000122.1 GCA_946542465.1 uncultured Clostridia bacterium
CTGAAGATCCGCACCATGGACAGCCAGATGGCCATCGACATGATGAACGCCTTCGGCGGCTCCGCCACCGTTATGGGCTATGGCGACATCTACACCGGCATGCAGCAGGGTGTTATCGACGGCGCTGAGAACAACATCACTGCCATGCGTGACCACGCCGACGTGACCGGCTACTACTGCTATGACGAGCACACCATGATCCCCGACGTCATCATCATCTCCACCGAGATCTGGAACGAGCTCACCGAGGAGCAGCAGCAGATCCTGCGCGACACCGCTGCCGACATGGTCGCCAACTATCGTGAGCTGTGGGCTCAGTTCGAGGAGGACGTGAAGGAGCAGGTCGAGGGCAAGGTCGAGTACGTCACCGACGTGGACAAGGCCGCCTTCCAGGAAGCCGTTCAGGGCATCTATGAGAAGCTCGCCAAGGACGACCCCGAGACCTATGAGTTTGTCGAGCGCATCCAGGCTGCCGGCTGATTTGAGATAGGAATCCTCTCAGCTTAACATTTCATCTGTTTGTCTGGAACAGAGAGCGGCTTAGCACCCAGGCGGTGATAAGCCGCTCTTTTGTTCAGGCAAGGCTGACGTGCCGCGGAGAACCTGTGTTCGCCGGACAGCGCGGCCCCGCCTGAAACAATCCCTTACATCACAGTCATGAGGAGATGGTAGTACTTGAAAAAAATCGAGAAAGTGCTGGACGCCGTCATGCGCTTCCTGATGGCTCTGGCCATGCTGACCCTGCTTGTGTTTGGCACCTGGCAGATCTTCACGCGCTGGGTGCTCGGCAATCCCTCCACCTTTACGGATGAGCTGCTGCGCTACGTGCTCATCATCGCGGGCTTCATCGGCTCGGCCTACTGCTTCTACCGGGACGAGCATCTGGCCCTCACCCTGATCACCGATAAGGCCAAGGGCCCCTTCAAGGTGATCCTGGACGTGTTTATTGAGATCTGCATCCTGTTCTTCGTGGCCTATGTCTTCATCTACGGCGGCTGGAAGCTCTCCGTAACCGCGACGAACGTGTCCTCCGTTATGCACATCCCCATGAAGAGCCTCTATCTGGTCGAGCCGATCTGCGGCGTGCTGATCGTCCTCGCGCGTATCCTCAAGTATGTGCAGATGCTCACGGATAAGAAAGGAGCGAACAAGTAATGGTTATCAAAGCTACGGTTATTCTGTTCGCGGTCTTCTTTGTCATGCTCTTTGCGGGCGTGCCCATCTCCGCCGGCATCGGCATCGCCTCCGTCGTCGCCATCATCGCCTCCGGGCGCTCCGACCTGCAGGGCTTCGCCTTCACGGCCGCGCAGAAGTGCTTCTCCGGTCTGGACTCCTTCTCCCTGCTGGCCCTGCCCTTCTTCTCCTTGGGCGGCAACATTATGAACAAGGGCGGCATCGCCAAGCGCCTGGTGCGCCTGGCCCGTCTGCTGGTGGGCGGCATCCCCGGTTACCTCGCCGCCACCAACGTTCTGGCCAACATGTTCTTCGGCGCGGTGTCCGGCTCCTCCGTGGCCGCCACCTCCGCCATGGGCTCCATCCTCTCCCCGCTGGAGGCGGACGAGGGCTATGATCCCAACTACTCCGCGGCTGTCAACATCTGCTCCGCACCCACCGGCATCCTGATCCCGCCCTCCGGTCCCCTGATCCTTTACTCGATCACCGCCGGCGGCGTCTCCGTGGCGGCCCTGTTCATGGGCGGCTACTTCGTCGGCGCGATCCTCGGCATCTGCGTGGCCATCGTGGCCATCGCCCTTGCCGTCAAGCTCGGCTACAAGAAGTCCGACGTGAAGGATCCCGATCCCGCCTGGAAGATCTGGGTCGAGGCGATCCCCTCGCTGCTGGCCGTCATCATCGTCATGGGCGGCATCCTGGCCGGTATCTTCACCGCTACCGAGGCCGGCGTCGTCATGTGCCTCTACTGCGGCGTGCTCGCGATCATCTATCGTGAGATGGATTTCAAGACCTTCTATAACCTGCTGGCTGACACCATGAAGAGCAGCGCCACGATCCTCTTCCTGATCGCCGCCTCCTCCATCATGGCCTACGTCATGGCCCGCACCAAGATCCCCGGCGCCATCTCCGACATGATCATGGGCGTCAGCGACAACCGCTATGTGATCCTGCTCATCATGAACGTGTTCCTGCTGGTCATGGGCATGTTCCTGGATCTGACCCCGGCCGTGCTGATCTTTGTGCCCATCTTCCTGCCCATCGCCCGCAGCATCGGCATGAGCGATGTGCACTTCGGTCTTATGCTCATCATGAACCTGGGCATCGGCTCCGTCACCCCGCCGGTCGGCTCCTGCCTGTTCGTCGGCTGCGGCGTGGCCAAGGTCAAGATCGAAGGCGTCACCAAGTACATCGTCCCCATCTTTGTGGCGATGGTCGTGGCCCTCTTCCTCGTCACCTACATCCCGCAGATTTCCCTGTCCCTGCCTTACTGGACCAAGCTCATCCCGGCCATGGGCTGGAACGGCTGATCCCAGCGATCGACACTCATTCGGAGGCGGTCTGCCCCTGCCACGCTTCGCGCCGGCAGCGCGGCGGGCCGCCTTTTATACTTCCCGCGAAGCTTTGCTTCCCGGGAAAGACTCGCGCTTATCGCATGCGGCGCTGTGCGACACGCCGCATTTGGTCGGCGCGAGGGTTCGCTTTGCTCACCTAAGGTGTTTTTGCCGCGGCAAAGCCCCGCCAAAAACAAAGGATACTTTCTTCGGGGAAAAGGCGAACGTATTCTGATACAAAGGAGCAACACCTATGGATATCTGCAAAAAAGTCACCGGCCTGGAACGCCTTGACGGCGCGGTGCTCCTCCACACCAACTGCGCCGATCTCAAGGTCGTGTTCGTCACGGATGAGATCGTGCGTGTGCGCGCCTCCTTCGACAAAGAGATGGCGGAGGAGAGCTACGTCCTCATGACCACCGCCTGGGAGGACCGGCTCGATCCTCTCTTTGCCGGGCAGCGGCAGCGCGTCGCGCCGGTGGAGCCGAAGCTCAGCGAAGGGGAGAAGACCCTGGTGTTCGAGTCCGCGGCCCTGCGCCTGGAGATCGACCGGGATCCTATCTGCCTGCGCCTCTATGACGCGGAGGGCACGGAGCTCTATTCCAGCCTTGCCGGCAGCCCCTTTACCCTCGACAGCAACAAGCGCATCACCGCCTACAGCCGCATGGAGGAGGACGACTGCTTCTACGGCTTTGGCGAGAAGGCGGGCGCGCTCAACAAAAACAAGGCCTTCCTGCGCGAGCGGGCCACCGACGCCATGGGCTACGACGCCGAGCTTATGGATACCCTCTATAAGCACATTCCCTTCTACATCCGCCTCAGCCGCAGGAGCAAAAAGGCCGTGGGTCTGTTCTATCACAACTTCTATGAGTCCGTGTTCAACATGGGCAAGGAGAAGTCCAACTACTGGCCCCGCTATACCTACTGGCAGGCCGACGGCGGGGATATCGACCTCTTCCTCCTGGGCGGCAACAGCCTGAGCCGCGTGGTGGACAACTACACCCTGCTCACCGGCCGTCCCGCGCTGCTGCCCAAGCGCGCCCTGGGCTATCAGGGCTCCAGCATGTACTATCCGGAGCTGGAAAAGGACAGCGACGACGCGGTGCTGGATTTCATCGACACCATCAAGGACGAGGGTTTCCCCATTGACGGCTTCCACCTCTCCTCCGGCTATACCAGCGTGAACGGCAAGCGCTGCGTCTTCACCTGGAATACCGAGCGCTTCAAGGATCCCCGGGCCTATTTCGCCGCCATGAACGAGAAGGGCGCCCAGAACGTGCCGAATGTCAAGCCCGGCATCCTGCTCTGCCACCCCTGGTTCGAGGAATTCAAGGCCAAGGACGTCTTCGTCAAGGACAGCGAGAACCCCGACAGCTATGCCGTGGGCAGCTGGTGGGGCGGCGACGGCGCCTTCTGGGATTACACCAAGCCCGAGGCCCGCAGAGCCTGGAAGGACTATCTGATCGAGAACGTCATCGACGTGGGCACCGACTCCGTCTGGGACGACAACTGCGAGTACGACAGCCTCCTGGACAAGGACGCCAAGGTGGACTTTGACGGCAAGGGCGGCACCATCGGCCAGCTCAAGCCCCTCATGTGCACCCTCATGTGCCGCCTCGGCAACGAGGCCGTGGAGGAGCACAACCCCGACGCGCGGCCCTATGTGGTCTGCCGCAGCGGCAGCTCCGGCATCCAGCAGTACGCCCAGACCTGGTGCGGCGA
>CAMNKQ010000123.1 GCA_946542465.1 uncultured Clostridia bacterium
CAGACCCTTCAGGTCGCCTAATTCAATAAATGTCTAACTTTTGGGGTTCACTTCATCCCACAGCGGTGTTTCTTATACGAAAACCCAATAGAAATCAGACAATCTTTACGGCCAGACCAGGCCCAGGAGGGAGTCCCGGGGCAGGCCGACGACGGCGCCCAGGAGCAGCACCACCGCGCCGATCAGCAGCCCCAGCAGAGAGCCGCGCTTGGTTTCCATCAATAGGCCTCATCGGGCGCGCCCTCGGCCTCTTCCAGCTCCATGGCCAGCTTCACGATCCGGCTGGTGCCCAGGCGGTCAGCGCCCAGGGCGATGAAGTCCTCCGCGTCCTGCAGGGAGGCGATGCCGCCGGCGGCCTTGACCTTCAGAGAGGCCGGGCTGTGCTCGCGCATCAGCTTCACGTCCTCCCGGGTGGCGCCGCCCTTGGAAAAGCCGGTGGAGGTCTTGATGTAGTCCGCGCCGCAGTCGGATACGATCTGGCAGAGACGGATCTTCTCCTCCTCGGTCAGCAGGCAGCACTCGATGATGACCTTCAGAAGCTTGCCCTTCGTGGCCTCGCGCACAGCGGCGATGTCCTTCGCCACGCCCTCCCAGCAGCCGTCCTTGACCATGGAGAGATTGATGACCATGTCGATCTCGTCCGCGCCGTTGGAAACCGCGTCGGCGGCCTCAAAGGCCTTGGCGGCGCTGGTCATATACCCGTTGGGGAAGCCGATGACCGTGCAGAGCGTCAGCTTATCGCCCACATAGCGCTTGGCCCCGGCCACATGGCAGGGCGGGATGCAGACGCTGGCGCAGTGGTACTTGATGGCCTGGTCGCAGAGGGCACGGATCTCCTCCGACGTGCAGTCCACCCGCAGCAGGGTGTGGTCGCATTTTTCCAGAATGTCCTTTATCTCCATGATTCTTACGCTCCTTGTCGATAAGATGGGAACATTATACCCGCTTTTCCGGGCATAATCAAGTGCGGAAGCGGAATAGGATGGAGCATCTCACAAAAAGGATGGCATTCGAGCATGGATGAAATGGATCGGAACAATCAGGTCAGGCTGGTCGGCGTGCCCGCCGGCCGCCCGGCCTATTCCCACAGCAGCCGCGGCATCGACTTTTTCAGCTTTCCCCTCTGCGTGCAGCGCCTCTCCGGCAACAGCGACACCCTCAATATTCTCCTGCGGCGGGAGCAGCTGGAGGCGCTGGAGGTGGAGGAGCGGGACAAGCTCTGCGTCGTCGGGGAGGTGCGCAGCTTCAACAGCCGCCGCAGCACCGGCGCGCGCCTGGTGATCACGGTGCTGGCCCGGGAGCTGAATTTCTGTGACGAGGAGGACGACAACCGGGTCTTTCTCACGGGGACGCTCTGCAAGGCGCCCGTCCTGCGCTCCACCCCTATGGGCCGGGAGATCTGCGATCTTATGCTGGCGGTGAACCGGCGCTACGGCCGCTCGGACTACCTGCCCTGCATCTGCTGGGGGCTGAGCGCCCGGGAGGCCGCCCGCTGGGAGGTGGGCACCCGGCTGGAGCTGGAGGGACGGCTCCAGAGTCGGAATTACATCAAAATGACCGAGACAGGCCCGGTGGAAAAAACCGCCTTCGAGATCTCCGCCATCCGTGTGGGACGGATCGAATGAAGCGAACGCTTGACACGGCGGGGACTTGACGCTATAATGGGCATGTAAAAAGGCGTTGCCAGAAAGCGGCTCCGCCCGAAGTTAAGGTTTTATTTTAGCAATAGAAACCGTCACTTGGTCGAGGAGTGGCGGTTTCTACTTTTTACGGTGACCGTGATCGTGTATTTCCACACGTGGAAGGTCAATGTAATCGGCATGGCAGCACCCCCTTTCCGGGAGTGTAGCGGAACCGCCTTTTTGCGCTTGGCAACGCCTTACCCTTGCGGGCATGTGTATTCTACCGTAATCGACGCGCTCTGTCAATCTTCCCTTCTGTAGGAAAGGCCCGTTGGAATCCGGAACATCCAGCGACCTTTTCCCTAGTTTTGTCGAAGCCCTTGACCGCCTCAAATCGTTGTATTATGTTAACCGATGGAGGTGGTTTGTAAATGCGTCTTACGAGAGGAAAACGATGGCTCGCTCTGTTGGCGCTGCTGTTTCTGCTGGGGGTGCATCTGCATCCAGTCTGCCGCGTCACGGTGGGCGGCGAGGCGCTGGAGGGGCGCTTCTCCCCCGCCCAGATCCGGCTTGGGCAGCAGGCCGCGCGGGCGGCGGCGGATGAGATTCTGGACAGGCCCACGGCCCTGATCCGACCCCGCTGCTTCTATCGGCTGAGCCTGCGGGCGGCGGACGGTGATCCGGCCCGGCTCTGTGACGCGCTGCTGCGCCGGGCGGACGGGGTCGTTCTGGCCGACGGCGTGAGCGTCAACGGCGCGGCGCTGGGCGCGGTGACGGACGGGACGCTGCTGCTGGAGCGGCTGTACGAGGCCATGCGCGGGGACATGCCCGAGACCGCGACGGTGGCCCGGCTGAGCGGCAATCTGCAGATTCACCGGGTCTACACCCGTGCCGGGCATGAGTCCCCGGTCTGGGACATGGTGCTGCGCGTCACCGGCGCGGCCCCGGTGTTCTATCTGGACAGCGAGGGAAAAGTGGTGTAGACGAGGCATTAGGGAATCATGGGGAACCTTACGGTGATGACGTAGGGGCGGCTACCAGCCGCCCGCGGACACAGTGGACAGCCGGCCCTGTATTTTTTTCTTGCATTTTTATACATGATACGTTATACTTGCTTCAAGATTTTTAAATAAAAACTTGAAGGAGTCGTGCCATGGATATCTTCGAAAAATGCGAACGCTTTACACTCGCCAAGCAGTACCGCGAGCTGGGGATCTACCCCTATTTCCACGCCCTGGAATCCCGTCAGGACGTGGAGGTCATCATGGAGGGCAAACGCCGCATCATGCTCGGCTCCAACAACTATCTGGGCCTGACCACCGAGCCCTCGGTCGTGGAGGCCGGGCGCAGGGCCTTTGAACAGTACGGCAGCGGCTGCTCCGGCTCCCGCTTCCTCAATGGCACGCTGCAGATGCACCTGGAGCTGGAGCGCGAGCTGGCCGACTTCGTCCACAAGGAGGGCGCGGTCACCTTCTCTACGGGCTTCCAGTCCAATCTCGGCATCATCAGCGCCATTGTTGGCCGCGGGGACTACGTGATCTGCGACCGGGAGAACCACGCCAGCATCTACGACGGCTGCAAGCTCTCCTACGGCAAGATGCTGCGCTACAAGCACAACGACATGGAGGATCTCCAGCACATCCTCGAGCGCATCCCCGAGGAGGCCGGACGCCTGATCGTCACCGACGGCGTGTTCTCCATGGGCGGCGATATCGCCAAGCTCCCCGAGATCGTGGCCCTGGCCGAGCAGTACGGCGCGCGGGTCATGGTGGACGACGCCCACGGCTTGGGCGTGATCGGCGAGGGCGGCCGCGGCACGGCCAGCTACTTCGGGCTGGAGGACAAGGTGGACATCATCATGGGCACCTTCTCCAAATCTCTGGCCTCCCTGGGTGGCTATATGGCGGCCTCGGAGACGGTCTGCGATTACGTGCGCCACAACTCCCGGCCCTTTATCTTCTCCGCCTCCATCCCGCCCTCTGCCTGCGCGGTGGCCCTGGCCGCCCTGCGGCACCTGAAGGCCCATCCGGAGCTGCCCGGCCATCTGCTGGAGCTGGCCGCCTACGCCCGCGCCGGACTCAAGAGCCGGGGCCTGAGCATCCGGGAATCCAACACCCCGATCATCCCCATCTACACCTACGAGGCGGAGAACACCCTGCGCAAGAACAAGGAGCTCTATGAGGCGGGCGTCTACGTCAATCCCGTGCTGCCCCCCGCCACCGCCCCCGGCGAGTGCCTGCTGCGCACCAGCTACATGGCCAGTCACACCAAGCCCCTGCTGGACGAGGCCATGGACATCATCGCCCAGGTGCTTTTGAAGGCATAAGGCATAAGGCATTAGGAATTAGGCATTAGAAAACAGGGACGGATTTCCGTCCCTGTCAGACTGTAGCCAAACTCTATTGTTGGAAAAAGCCTCGCAGAGTTTTTCGCCTCGCAAGGCGAAAA
>CAMNKQ010000124.1 GCA_946542465.1 uncultured Clostridia bacterium
AATATGATGTTATGTTAACTTACCTCAAGGCGCTGAACCGCGCCTACTTCGCCGGCGATCTGCGGGAAACCCCGGCCCTGGATCCCGACGGGACCATCGCCGCGCTCTGGGATCGGGGCGGCGATCTGACAGCGCTGTATGTGCGCTCGGTGCTTAAAGAGCTTGGACAGAACCACACCCTCTGGGATTATCACGGGAAAGGATGAAAAAACATGGATTTCAAGGTACAGGAGGCTGTCCGCAGCCGCCGCAGCGTCCGCAGCTTTGACGGCGTGGCGCTGAGCGAAGCGGAACGGCAGGCGATCACTAATTATGTAAACAATATTATGACACCTTTCGGTGTTCCTCTCCGCTTCAAACTGCTGGACCACGCCGGCGCGGAACGAAATGAAAAGCTGGACACCAAGGGCATTGTCACGGGGACGGAGCTCTATCTCGCCATCACGGTCCCCAAAAGCGCGCCCATGAATCTGGAGGCCGCCGGCTATGCCTTCGAGCAGCTGGTCCTCTACGCCGCCTCCCGGGGCATTGGCACCACGATCATCGCCGGTACGATGGATCGGGCCGGGTTTGAGAAGGCCGTGCATCTGGCTGCGGACGAGGTCATGCCGGTCATGACGCCGCTGGGCCGTGCCGGGAAGCCCACGCTGCGGGAGCGGGCCATGCGGCGCGCCATCAAGGCGGATTCCCGCCGCGATTGGAGCGAGCTCTTCTTCGACGGAAACTTCTCCACGCCTCTGAGTAAGGAGGCCGCCGGGGCCTATCGGGAGGCTCTGGAATGCGTGCGGCTGGCCCCCTCGGCGGTCAACGCCCAGCCCTGGCTCGTCCTGCGGGAGGGCAAGACCTTCCACTTCTTCGAGCGCCATGGCCGCGGCTTCGGTAAGGATCCCGCCGCGGACATTCAGCGGGTGGACATGGGCATCGCCTGCTGCCACTTCGACCTGGCCGCACAGGAGGCCGGACTTCACGGACACTGGGAACACCGCCCGCCTGCCCTCTCCCTCCCGGAGAACACGGATTACTGCATCAGCTATATTGCCGAGGAATAATACGATTTGACGCAAAACCGGCGTGACCGCGATGGTCACGCCGGTTTCAAGCTGTCGACAAAGCCTTTTGGCTTTGTCGACAGCTTGAGGAGGCGCTTATGAAGCGCCTCCTTCTGTCTTATCCGTTGCCAAAGGAATCAATGAAGTTGGATACCTTATCCATGAAGTTCCGGACGGATTCCCAGGTGTCCCGGAGCGACTGGAAAAAGTCCACGACTTTGTCCTTCGTCTCGGTGACCTTTTCCCAGGTGTCCTGCAGCTCCTCCCGGCTGGTGGGGAAAGAGCTGACGCCCAGCTTTTCCAGCGAGCGGCACAGCGTGATCAACTGCTGGATCTGTCGTTCGGTCAGCTTTACGTTGTGCTCCCCGGCGATCTGTTCGATGCGGCGGCGCAGCTGCTGATCGGTCATCTTCGCCGTCTCGTTCAGGATCTGTTTGAGATCGCCGATGATGCCGGAGGAATCCTCCCGGCCGATGGCGCTGCCCAGATCCCCGGTCATGGTGAGCTCCCGGGTGCCCAGCTCCCGGGCTGTTGCGTCCAGCGGCACGCCGGTCAGGGCCTCATAGGCCTTGTAGATCCCGGTGAGCGCCTCGGTCCCGCCCACGGGATAGGGGGCGCCGACCAGGACATTGGCGTCATCGATGCCCGCCGTCAGCATGGCGTTGAGAAACATCGTCGCCGAGCAGGAACTGATGTTATAGGTCGTCACGTTCAGTCCCGCGCCCGCCTCCAGCTTCTGCACATAGACGCAGGTGAGGGAGCGCATGGCGATCACGGCCTCGTCCATCAGTCCCCGCAGCTCCGCGCGCTCCTCGGCATTGGTGACCGTGAGTTCCGGCAGCGTCCCGCGCGTCAGTCCGAACATGGTATAGATCTGTTCCACCTGATCCTCCATGAGATCCGCGCCGACCACCACGACGGCCTGTTCCGTCGGGACGACCTCGGCGGCCACAGCTATCGGCAGGACACTGAGCAGCAGCAAGGCACTCAAAAGGAGGGAAAGCATTCGTTTCATTGCGTTGATCCTTTCTTGTTTTCCTGTTTCCATGTTACCACATCCGGCCCGACAAAAAAAGCCTTTTCCGTGAATTCCTCGTTACTCCTTTCAAGAAAACACCGCCCGGCGCGCCGCCGGGCAGTGTTCCCTTATTTCCCCACATCGACGATTGACTTTAGAATCTCCGGAGCGATTTTCACCACTCTCCTGTCATATGTCATCAATCCGTTGAGTTCATCCTCCACATCGGAGATCTGCGTATAGACTGCCGCGGCCAGGCCCTGTTCCTTGGCCGGGGCGATCTGCTCGTGGTAGAGCTCCTCCAGCGCTGTCCGGAGCTGGGCTGGGGTCTCAAAGCTCTTATAGCCGTAGTTTTTCTCGTTGAAGCGATGGGAGAGCACCGCGTGGTTATAGCCTCCAAACTCACTCAGCACCACGGCGCGGCCCAGGGCATCGGGCTTAAACTGATAGGCCCGGAAATAGACATGCTCGCTGCGCAGCTGGCCGATCTTCTGGTCGTGCCAGCCGGAGGCGTGGTCGATGAGCCGCGTCTTGTCCAGGCTGCGCACCAGCTCCAGCATCTTTTTGGCGTCGAACTGGCCCCAGCCCTCGTTGAAGATCACCCACAGGGCGATACTGGGGCAGTTATAGAGCTGCTGCACCAGGTCGGCCAGTTCCGCGCGAAACTCCTTCCGCGCCTGCTCGTCCCGCCGCCCAAAGAGGACATGGAGCTTATCGCTCAGATGCCAGCCGGTGATCAGCGGGGCCGAGACGACAAGGGGACTGTAGTGCCCGCCGCCGCAGGGCATATCCTGCCAGACCAGCATGCCGAGCCGGTCACAGTGGTAATACCAGCGCAGGGGCTCCACCTTGATGTGCTTGCGCAGCATGTTGAAGCCGCTGTTTTTGGCCGTCTGAATGTCAAAGATCAGGGCCTCGTCCGTCGGTGCGGTGTAGAGCCCGTCCGGCCAGTAGCCCTGGTCCAGCAGGCCGTTTTGGAAATAGGGCTCGCCGTTTAAAAAGAGCCGGGGGACGCCGTTCTCGTCCTTCTGCACGGCCAGCTTGCGCATGGCAAAATAGCTGCGCACCTCGTCCTCCCCACAGCGCACGCGGAAGGGATAGAGCCGGGGATGCTCCGGGCTCCAGGCCTCGAAGTCCGGCACCGGGATCCGGGCGGGCAGCGGATACTCCGCGCCGTTAAACTCCGCCACGGCGATCTCCTCGCCCTCGACCTCGGCCTCGATCTCCACCTCGCTGCTGTTATAGCGCGGGGTGATGCGCAGGGAACGGACATAGCTTGCCGGCACGGCCTCCATCCACACGGTCTGCCAGATCCCGCTCTGGGGCGTATACCAGATGCCGCCGCGCTTGCTCTTCTGCTTGCCGCGGGTATGGCCGCCGCGCTCGGTTCCGTCGCTGACGCGCACCGTGATGCTCAGGCTCTCGCCCTCCGCCGCCTCGGTCACCTCCGCCGTAAAGGGCAGATAGCCGCCCACATGGCTGGCCACCTGCCGGTCGTTGACCCAGACCGTGGCAATCTGATCCACCGCCCCGAAATGGAGCAGCAGGCGCTTGCCCAGGAAGCTCTCCGGCAGCGCCACCGTGCGCCGATACCAGAGATACTCCCCCGCTTTCAGGCTGCGCTCCACCCCGGAGAGGGGCGCCTCCGGTGAAAAGGGCACCAGGATCTCGCCGTCAAAGCTCTGGGGGAAGCGGCTGGACGTATTGATGGCGTAATCCCAGGGGCCGTTCAGGTTCATCCAGTTATCCCGTACCATCTGCGGCCGGGGATATTCGGGCAGGGGCAGCGCGCGGTCCACGCTCTCGGTCCATATCGTTGTCAGGTTCATGTGTCTCTCTCCTTTTCCCCAGCATCTTACACCTTCGGCGCCGCAAAGAGCGTCGAAAGCGCTCCTAAAATCTGGGAATCAGACGGTAAAAAATATCCACCCGCCTAGCGGGTGGTTTTTCATTTTCGGGCATAGCCCTTTT
>CAMNKQ010000125.1 GCA_946542465.1 uncultured Clostridia bacterium
GCCTCCCAGCCGTGCTTGCGCAGCGCGTACTGCACGGATTTTGTGATGCCCTCCAGCGTGTCATAGACCGTACCGTCAAAATCAAACAGAATGACCGAATACATGGGCTCTCCCCTCCATTTTTGGCGACATTATAATAAGCGACTGAAACCTTGTCAAGCCGAATACACTGTGCATAGACTGTTTTGATCGGAGGTGGCCTATGAACCAGACCTATTTTCTCGGTGCCAATTCCAAGGACGGCTTTGCCTCGCTCTACCGCTATTTCCCCGGTGGCCCGGGGGATTTCCTCCATATCATTAAGGGCGGCCCCGGTACGGGAAAATCCAGTTTTATGCGCCGTATTGGCCAGGCCGCGCAGGCGCACGGACTGGACGTCCATTATGTGCTCTGTTCCGGCGATCCGGCCTCGCTGGATGGCGTATATCTGCCAGCGCTGCATCTGGCCTGGATGGACGGTACCGCGCCCCATGTGGCCGAGCCGCGTTTTTTTGGTGTGGATGCGGATTATGTTAACCTTGGCTCCTTCTGCTGTCCCGCTTTCTCCCCGGAGGAGCAGCGGGCGATCCGGGAGCTGAACAAACAATACAAAGGCTTGTATCAGGCGGCCTATACCGAACTTAAAAAGGCCGCCCCTCAAGTGGATGATCCCTGGAGTCGCCGCTTTTCACTGCCCAAAGGGCCCGGAGAGGCCGTCTGGCCTGCCCGGCGCTTTCTGCACGCGATCAGCTGCGAGGGAGAACTCTGGCTGGAGGATGAAGTCTCGGCGCTGGCTCCGGAGCAGATCCTCGTCTCCCCAGGGGAGCTTTTGTCACTCTCCCAGGAAGCGGAACGGCAGCGCCTGCCCGCCATCCGCTGTCCCTCGCCGCTCGATCCGCTGCGGCTGGAAGCGCTGATTTTCCCCTGGGCCGGGCAGGCCTATCGGACGCCGAGTGTCAGCTGTGCCCCGGACTCGGCGCTGGAATTGCTGCGGCAGGCAAAGAAGCTGCACGACGAGTTGGAGTCGTTCTACCGCCCGTATATGGATTTCGAGGCGCTGACGCTCTATACCGAAAACGTCATACACCAACTCTTTCCGTAAAAAACAGGGATGCGATTCACTCCGCATCCCTGTTGCTCATTTTGCCTGCTTGATGGACAGGCTGATCCGTTTTTTCTTCTCGTCCACGTCCAGGACCACCACGTCTACCACATCGCCCACGGAGAGAACCTGGGAGGGATGACGGATGAAGGAATCGGAGATTTCGGAAATGTGCACCAGACCGTCCTGATGGACGCCGATGTCCACAAAGGCGCCGAAGTCGATCACGTTGCGCACCGTGCCGGAGAGCTTCATGCCCGGTTTCAGATCGGCCATGGAGAGCACGTCCGTGCGCAGGATGGGCTTGGGCAGCGCATCGCGGATATCGCGCCCCGGCTTGAGGAGTTCCCCCACTACGTCCTGCAGTGTGGGCAGGCCGACGCCGATCTCGGCTGCCGCTTTCTCTACGCCGTAGGCTTTCAGCTTGATGGGCAGCTCCGCGAGTTTTCCACCCCGCAGGTCAGCCGTGGTGTAACCCATCTTCTCCAGCAATGCCGTTGCCGCGGCATAGGACTCTGGGTGCACGGCAGTATTGTCCAGCACATTCTTACTCTCGGGCACGCGCAGGAAGCCGGCGCATTGCTCAAAGGCCTTGGGCCCAAGCTTTGGCACCTTTTTCAGCTGAGCGCGGGAGCTGAAGGGGCCGTTCTCCTCCCGATAGGCCACAATGTTCTTCGCCGTCGTCGCCGTCAGGCCGGAGACGCGCTTAAGCAGCGAGGGCGAAGCCGTGTTGGCGTCCACGCCCACCGCGTTCACGCAGTCCTCCACGACCGCGTCCAGCGCCTCATCCAGCTGTTTTTCCGGCATGTCGTGCTGATACTGACCGACGCCGATGGCCTTCGGTTCGATCTTCACCAGCTCTGCCAGCGGGTCCTGCAATCGGCGTGCGATGGAGACCGCGGAGCGCAAATTCACGTCGTACTGGGGGAATTCCTCCGCGGCCAGGGGGCTGGCCGAATAGACGGAGGCCCCCGCCTCGGAGACGATCATATAGCTCAATTTCGCGCCGCGGGCATTCTCCTGGTGGATCAGCTCCACAGCCATCTGTTCGGTCTCCCGGCTGGCAGTGCCGTTGCCGATGGCGATGTGCTCCACACCGTGCTTGCGCACCAGCCCGGCCAGCTTCTGGATGGCCTCGTTCTTCTGCCGCTCGCCGTAGGTGGGATAGACCACCGCCGTGTCCAGCACCTTGCCGGTGCCATCCACGACCGCCACCTTGCAGCCCATGCGATAGCCGGGATCCAGCCCCATGGTGACCTTGCCCTTGACCGGCGGCTGCATCAGCAGCGGTCGCAGGTTCAGCGCAAATTGGCCAATGGCGCCTTCGTTGGCGCTGTCCGTGAGTTCAGAGCGGATCTCGCGCTCCAGGGAGGGAAAGAGCAGGCGGTCATAGGCATCCAGCGCCGCCGCTTTCACAAAGTCCATCGCGCGGGAACCGGGCACCACCACATGGCGATAGACCCGCTGCATAGCCAGATCGTGGTCGAGAACCACGGAGACCTTCAGCAGCTTCTCTTTTTCTCCGCGGTTGATCGCCAGAATCTGGTGACCCTGCAGGCGGGAAAGGTTCTGGCTGAAATCATAGTAGAGGCGATAGACCGAGTCCTCCTCCGTCGCGGCAGCAGAGACAAGCTTGCCCTGCCGGTGCAGCAGCTCGCGCAGCTGCTTGCGGAGGTTGGCGTCGTCACTGATGGTCTCGGCAATGATATCGCTGGCACCGGCTAAAGCCTCCTCCGCACTGGCAAGGCCCTTTTCCTCATCTACATAGTCCGCCGCGGCTATCATCGGCTCCGGGCAGTCCCGCCCCTGGGCGAACAAAAGCTCGGCCAGCGGAGCCAGTCCCTTTTCCCGGGCCACGGTGGCGCGGGTACGGCGCTTCTGCTTATAGGGGCGATAGAGATCCTCCAGCTCGGCCAGGGTCACGGCTTTCTCAATGCTCGCTCGCAGCTCGTCGGTGAGCTTTCCCTGCTCCTCGATGGAGGAAAGCACACTCTCCCTGCGCTCATCCAGGCCGCGCAGATACTGGAGTCTTGTCTCCAGTGTACGCAGCGTGGTATCGTCCATGGCGCCGTGCAGTTCCTTGCGGTAACGGGCGATAAAAGGGATGGTGTTGCCCTCGTCCAGCAGCCGGATCACGTTTTCAATGTATTCGGCTTTCTGATTCAGTTCCTGCGATAAGACTTCAACAATGTTCATTGCTTTCTCCCGGTTTTATAATCGCTGCCACCGGCAGCTTCGACTTTGATTCAAGTCCCCGCGTCAAAACAAGGCTGCAAAGTCATGTATCGGCGCAAGCGCCGACACATCGACCGGCCGCCTTGTTTTTCCTTAGCCGCCGCAAACCCGCTTCGCTGGGCTTTGCGACGGAATAGACGAAACTAGTCGAGCACCAAAAACGCCGCCCAAAGATCTGCATTCTCTGACATTCAAGGGGACTTGTTTGCATTTTCGCCGTCCTTCGCACGGCGAAAATCATAGTATTCTCCAGTGTGCGCCCTGGAGAATGAAGCTGCCACCGGCAGCTTCAACTTTGATTCAAGTCCCCGCGTCAAAACAAGGCTGCAAAGTCATGTATCGGCGCAAGCGCCGACACATCGACCGGCCGCCTTGTTTTTCCTTAGCCGCCGCAAACCCGCTTCGCTGGGCTTTGCGACGGAATAGACGAAACTAGTCGAGCACCAAAAACGCCGCCAAAAGGCGGCGTTTTTGGTGCGGGCATGGGGACTTGAACCCCAACGCCTTTCGGCACAGGAACCTAAATCCTGCATGTCTGCCAATTTCATCATGCCCGCATTGGGGAAAGAAAAAACCTGCTGCAAATGCAACAGGCTTTTTTATGGAGCGGGCAACGAGGCTCGAACTCGCTACCTCCACCTTGGCAAGGTGGCGCTCTACCGGATGAGCTATGCCCGCGTCAGC
>CAMNKQ010000126.1 GCA_946542465.1 uncultured Clostridia bacterium
CCTCAGCTGCTCAGGACTGTAATCACCATCGGTGAGAGACCGGCTTGGCGGATCCGCTCCAGATCGGCTTCCATCACCGGCTGGCCTTTGGAAACAGTCTCACCTTCCACGACCAATGGTCGGAGTCCGTCGCCGTTCAGCGTAAAGGTGTCGATGCCCACCAGAAGGAGAATCTCCATGCCGTCGCCGGATCGGAAGGTCAGCGCATGGCTGGTATCGGCAATTTCGAGCACAACGCCGTCACATGGCGCAAGAATGGTGCCGCTCTCCGGCAGGATGCCGATACAGTTTCCGATGACGCCGGAGGAAAACATGATGTCCGGGATTTGCTTCATGGGCACGGTTTCACCGCTCACCGGCGCATAGAGCGGCAGATTCACAGCGTCGGTGCTGCCCGTGACCGTCAGGGGCTCGCCGGCCTTGATGTGACGGGGCTTTTTCCTGCTGAGACGCTGGAAGGAGGCGGAGCGCCAGGCAGCGGCCTGCTCTGCCGTGAGGGTGGTCTCGAAGCTCAGCTCCTCTTGGCGGTACAGCGCGTTCGTGATGAGATAGCCGGCAGCGTAACTGATGAACAGAGCCGTCAGGTAAAGGAGCACGCTCCGCAGTGAACCTCCGGGACCGGCAGTCATCACGAAGGCGCCCAGAAGGCCTGAGGGCCCCCAAGTGGTGGAGGCCACCTGCGTGACCATGATGAAAGCCCCGCCGAAGCCCGCGCCAAGACCTGCCGTGAGGAAGGGCTTGCCGAGGGGCAGCGTGACGCCGTAGATCAGCGGCTCACCCACGCCCAGAAGGCCTGCCGGCAGAGCGCCGGAGATCACGGAGCAGAGATTCTGGTTTCCGACCTTTTTAGCCTTCTTCCAAAGGGCGAGCGCTGCGCCAACCTGCCCGGCGCCGGCCATGGCGAGGGCCGGATAGAGCGTGACAAAGCCCAGCTCCGACAGCTGGACGCTGTAGAGCGCAACCAAGCCGTGGTGCATGCCTGCCGCCACCAGCGGCAGGAAGAACGCCGCAGCGAGATAGCCGGAAATCGCCCGGATGAATACATTTTCGGACAGGCAGGCCCGGCTGAACAGCCAGACGATGCCGCTGGAGGCATAGCCGAAAAGCGGCATGATGAAGACGATGTACGGCACCACGCAGAGAATCATGGTGAGCAGCGGCGTGAAGACAATGTCGATGGATTTCGGCATGACAGTGCGGATCGATTTCTCCACATAGGCAATCAGAAGTGCGCCGGCAATGACTGCCAGCACGCCGCCCTTGCCGCTGCAGAGCACCGAATCCAGCGGAACGGCGCTGTTATACAGCCCCATAATGGAGGCGATCTCATTGATGCCGTCCAGAGAGGTGATCATGCCCAGCATGCCGCCCAGGATGGGCGTGCCGCCGAACCGTTCCGCCGCGCGATAGCCTGCCCACGCAGTGAGGAAGGTCATCATGGCGGTGTTGATCAGCCTCAGAATCTGGTAGATAAACGCCCAGGTGCTGCTTTCCGCATAGTTCGGGACCGCCTGCGCAATGAGCGTCGCGAAGCCCCCGCAGAGTCCGGCGCAGATGATGCCGGGAAGCAGCGGGATAAAGATATCTCCGATGACTCTCAGAGCGCTCCTGATCCTGTATCTTTTCATGGATTCATTCTCCTGTATATAACCATTACGATTCTTCGGACGGCCCAAAATAGCGGAAGCAGAGCATGGTAATGTCGTCAAACTGCTCCGCACCGTCTACGAATCGGTCGATGTCCTGTGAGATGTTCGCGAGCATCTGTTCCGGCTGCGCATCCGGGTTTCGGTTCAGCGCCTGAAGCATCCGGTCGGAGCCGTAGAGTTCTTTGTCTGCGTCCGTTGCCTCCACGACGCCGTCCGTATAAACAAAGAAGCTGTCGCCGGGGTTTAATTGGAATTCGTGTTCCCGGAACGGGAGATCCCGCATGACGCCCACCGGCATGGAGTGCTTATAGACGATCAGGTCATAGCTGCCGTCGGCTCTGCGCAGCGCGGGGTGCTCATGCCCCGCGTTGGCGGCAACGCCCTTCCCGGTGGAGATCTCCAGCACTGCCAACCACACGGTCACGAAGAAGTCCGCGTCGTTGCCCTCGCAGAGCTGGTTGTTCACGCTTTTGAGGGTCTCCGCCGGACCCTTTCCGTTTTGCATGGTGGATTTGATCAGCACGCGCGAAACCATCATGAGCAGCGCGGCGGGCACACCCTTGCCGGAGACGTCTGCCATAACAAAGCCCATGTGATCGTCGTCAATCATGAAGAAATCGTAGAAGTCGCCGCCCACCTCCTTGGCCGGGGTCATGCTGGCGTAGAGGCTGAACTCCTTTCGATCCGGGAACGGCGGAAACAGTCTCGGAAGCTGGCTGCCCTGAATCCTGCTTGCCATGTCCAACTCCGCACCGATGCGTTCCTTCTCGGCAGTGACTTTCTTGACCTGGTCAATATACAGCGTTATTCTGGCGGACTGCTTGGCAAAAGACTCCGCCAGCACCTCGATCTCATCCCCGGTCCGGTAGACGTCCTCCATACGAAACTGCCGGTTCCGGACGCCCAGAGATGCCACCCGCCGTGTGATGGTATTCAAAGGATCTGTGATGCGGCCAGCGATGGAAAACGCAGACACCATCCCGGCTGCAACGATCAATACGACCACCAGAATGAGGATGTTTCTGGCGTGGAACATTTCGTTGTGAAAGGTATCGAGCGCGCGGCTCCGGATGGACTCATACTGATCCTCCATGCCGTTTTCGACGTAAATCTGCTTCTGCGTTTCATAGGTCTCGTTGACCAGCTGCTCCACCTTGTTCGACTGGTAGAAAAACACCGCAGTATAAGCCGCGATAATCAGAACGATCGTGATCAGCAGCATTCTGAAGATCTTCAGCCGGATGCCGCCCGTAAAGAGCCTTCTCATTTTTTTCATAATGGTCTCCTGTGTTGGTGTGCCTGTTTTCAGTGCTCTGCAGCTGCCGAAATAACGGTTTTCAGAGCAACTTCCGCTTTTGGATCTGCCCGATCTGCTGCGCAACCAGATTGTCGGCGTCAAAGCCCTCCACATCCAGCATTTCAGCGCAGATAAGCTCGGTCTCCGGGATGCCGAAGTATTCGGCGGCAAGGGTGTGCAGATACTGGTAGCTGAAATCCGGCAGATAGGGCCCGCCGGCCGTGGTCACATACCAGAGCTTTCCCGCCAGGCACAGGCCGTGCGGCCGGCCTGTTTCGGTATATTCCGAAACAAGCCCCGTCACATAGATATTTTCCAGATACAGCTTCAGGATCGCCGGGAAAGAGAGATCCCAATACGGCGCGGCGATGACAATCTCGTCTGCCTGCTGGAACTGCCTCGCCAGATCGAACATGGCGTCTGTGTAATCCGCTTCCTCGATCAGCCAGGTGCGGCGGTTGAGCCGCTCCTCGCTGAGGGGCTGCAGATCCATTTCTGCGAGCTTCACTTCCTCCTGCAGCCCGCCGAGACGCTCCAGCAGTGCCCGTGCAATCCGGTCGGTGCGGGACTCGCTCCGCGCGCAGGCGTTGATGTACAGTACCTTCTTCTCCATAGTTGTCTATCAATAGCCTTCCTTATTTTGTGTCAATCTATTTGGCTGTAATATCGATCTGGCTGGTGCCTAAATCATCCTCATAAATACGGAGATTGTACTGGTACTCCTTGTCACCGTCTATTATGGTGAATGAGGTGTCGCCGTAAGCGTGCGCCTGAATCAGAACCGTACTGTCTTCCCCGGTACCCGAAACCGAAATGTCAGCGATCCCGGTATTATCGACAGTCACTTCTGCATTTTCTGTCAATACGGGGTTATCGGGGAGAAACTGACTCGAAGAAAAGTCAACGTTCTTGGGGAGCAGCAGCATGACCGCAATGACCGCGGCCGGTACAAGCGCTCCTATAATCTTCTGCGATGCCTTCTCTGTAAAAGTATAGAGATAGAGAAACACCTGCAGGACACAAAACACGACCATGATCAGCAGGCTCGGAAA
>CAMNKQ010000127.1 GCA_946542465.1 uncultured Clostridia bacterium
GCGATCAGCCCTGACGCTGCTTGTGCTTCGGGTTCTCGCAAATAACCATGACTTTGCCCTTGCGCTTGATGATCTTGCACTTTTCGCACATGGGCTTCACGGAAGGTCTGACTTTCATTGTAGTTACCTCCTACTACTGCTGTCCGTAGCTGATTGCGAAACTCGCAAACAGGCTTAGATCTTATCCCCGAAGGGATTCCAAATCGTTTTTGAGGCGGCTTCGCCGCTTCAAAAACTCCCTGAGCCGAGCTTTGCGAGGCCTCGCGCCGACCAAAGCGGGCCTGGCCCGCTGCGATATACGCGAGTCCCTCCTTGCGAAACCTGTTTCGCAAGGATTGTCATTTGCTTCTCCAGGTAATTCTGCCGCGGGTGACGTCATAGGGAGACATCTGAACCGTGACCTTGTCGCCGGGCAGGATACGGATGAAGTTCATCCGCAGCTTGCCGGAAATATGCGCCAGGATGATATGGCCGTTGCCGATATCCACCTGAAACATGGTGTTGGGCAGGGCTTCCACCACCGTGCCCTCCAGCTCGATTACGTCGTCTTTTGCCAAAGCTGCATTCCTCCAAAGTCAGTCTCAAAGATCTTCGGCCATTGTCAGGATCTCCGGCTCGCCGTCGGTGATCAGAATGGTGTTTTCGTAGTGGGCGCCCAGGGAGTGGTCAGCGGTGACGACCGTCCAGCCGTCGCGTTTGACCTCTACGTGATAGTCACCCGCACAGACCATCGGCTCGATGCAGATGGTCATGCCCTTGACCAGGCGCGGGTTCTGATGAAACAGGTGCCGCTCCGGCCGGTAGTTGGGGACTTCCGGTGCCTCGTGCATGCCGCGTCCGATCCCGTGACCCACGTAATCACGCAGGACCGAGAAACCGTGGGATTCCACATAATCCTGCACCGCGCCGCCGATGTCAAAGACACGGTAGCCGGGCTTGGCGAACTTCAGCCCTTCGAAGAAGGACTGGCGGGTGACCTCGATGAGCCGTTTGGCTTCCTCGCTCACCTCGCCCACCGGATAGGTTCCGGCGCAGTCGCCCACAAAGCCCTTGTAGGTGGCGCAGAGATCGATGCAGACGATATCGCCGTTGTGGACGATCCGCTTGCCGGGGATCCCGTGGATCACCTCGTCATTGACGGAGACGCAGGCCGCAGCCGGAAACCCCTCGTAGCCGAGGCAGCTGGGCTTGGCGCCGCTTTTGACGATGTAGTCATGCACGGCCTTGTTGATCTGCTTTGTTGTCATGCCGTCTTTCACGGCCTGACGACCCATCGAGCGCGCTCCGGCGGCAATTTTGCACGCCTGACGCATAATCTCGATTTCGCTCGGAGACTTGATCGTGATGGTTTCGGACATTTAAATACCCAAAGCCTCTCTGATCACAGCCGTCGTTGCTTCTACACTGGCCTGATTTTCCACCGCCTTGAGCTTGCCGCGCTCGGCGTAGAAGGCCTTGAGCGGCTCGGTATCGCGGTGGTAGGTCACCAGACGGGCCTTGACTGTCTCGGGCGCGTCGTCCTTGCGGATGGTCAGCTCCCCACCGCAGTTGTCGCAGATGCCCTCCACCTTGGGAGGATTGTTCACGACATGGAAGGTGGTGCTGCAGTCCTTGCAGGTACGGCGGCCGGCCATACGCTCGACAATGACCTCGTCCTCCACCTCGATGGAGAGGGCGCAGTCGATGGCGATGCCCATCTTCTCCATGGCTTCCGCCTGGGGGATGGTGCGGGGCACGCCGTCGAGGATGTAGCCGTTTGCGCAGTCGGGCTCGGCCAGACGCTCCTGGATGATGCCGATAATGACCTCATCGGGAACGAGCTTGCCGGCGTCCACGTAGGACTTGGCGGCCAGGCCCACGGGCGTGCCATTCTTCATGGCCGCCCGCAGGATGTTGCCTGTGGAGATGGTGGGGATCCCCATCAGCTTGGAGAGGATCTCCGCCTGAGTGCCTTTTCCGGCGCCGGGGGCGCCTAACAGGATAAGCCTCATAGTCTCCTCCCTCTGCTGTCAGGACAGGAAGCCCTTGTAGTTGCGCATCATCATCTGGGCCTCGAGGGCACGGACGGTCTCAAGCGCAACGCCGACAGCGATGATGATGGAGGTGCCGCCCAGGGAGATACCGGTCAGGGCCTTGGCATTGCTGAAGTGCGCCACCAGGATGGGGACGCAGGCAATGATGCCCAGATAGATGGCGCCGAACAGGGTGATCTTGTTCAGGACCTTCTGGATAAACTCGCTGGTGGGCTTGCCCGGACGGAAGCCGGGGATATAGCCGCCGTTCTTCTTCAGGTTGTTGGATACTTCAACGGGGTTGAACTGGATGGTGCTGTAGAAGTAGGCAAAGAAGAGGATCAGCAGGAAGTAGATGATCGCGTAGGCGATGGACGTGGTGTCGAAGAGCTTCATGAACCAGCTGTCGCTCCGGGAGCCGGCCAGGGCCGCGATGGTCGCCGGCAGGGAGGCGATGGACTGGGCGAAGATGATGGGCATAACGCCGGACATGTTCACCTTCATGGGAAGGAAGGTGCTCTGGCCGCCGTACATCTTACGGCCGACAACACGCTTGGCATACTGCACCGGGATCCGGCGCTCGGCGTCGTTGACATAGACGATGAGAACGATGATCGCCAGGAGCATCAGCAGCACCAGCAGAGCCAGCCACCAGCTGAGCTCGCCGGTCATGATGTTGCGCACGGAGGTCACGATGTCGGTGGGGAAACGGGAGACGATAGAGGCGAACAGGATGATGGAGATGCCGTTGCCGATACCGTACTCGGTGATCTGCTCACCCAGCCACATGATCAGGGCGGAGCCGGAGGTGAAGGTCAGGATGATGACGATCGCGGCCCAGACGCTGTCGCGGGCGCTGGTGTCGAGCAGGTTGTTGTTCTTCATGAGCATGTAGTACGCAAAGCCCATGAGCAGGCCGATGCCGACGGTGGCATAGCGGGTGATGGAGGCGATCTTCTTGCGGCCTTCCTCGCCCTCCTCCTTGCTCAGACGCTCCAGAGCCGGAATGGCGATGCACAGGAGCTGAATGATAATGGAGGCGTTGATGTAGGGCTGGATGGACAGGGCGAAGATCGTCGCGGTGGAGAAGGCGCCGCCGGACATCACGTTGTAGAGGCCCAGGACGGTGTTCTGCAGCTGCGTGAAGTAATACTGCAGGGCAGCGACGTTCACGTAGGGAACAGGGATGGCGTTGCCGAGACGGTAAAGAAGGACGATGACCAGCGTGAAGAGGATCTTCTTGCGCAGCTCTTCGATCTTCCATGCATTACGCAGAGTCTGAAGCACTTAGACCACCTCTGCCTTTCCGCCAGCCGCCTCGATTTTCTCTTTTGCGGACTCGGAGAAAGCAGCAGCCTTGACCGTCAGCTTCTTGCTGACCTCACCGTTACCAAGGAACTTCACGCCGTATTTGCACTTGGAGAGGATGCCGGCGTCCAGAAGAGCCTGAGCGTCGACCACGGCGCCGTCTTCGAACTTGTCGAGAACAGCGACGTTCACGCCGTCCAGAGGCTTGGCAAAGATGTTGTTAAAGCCTCTCTTGGGGATGCGGCGGGCCAGAGGCATCTGGCCGCCTTCGAAGCCGATGCGGACACCGCCGCCGCTGCGGGCCTTCTGGCCCTTGTGGCCGCGGCCTGCGGTCTTGCCGTTACCGGTGGCATGACCTCTGCCCTTGCGCTTGTCGACATGGGTGGAACCGGCGACGGGAGAAAGTTCATGAATATACATTCTCTTGCCCTCCTTATTCTTCGCTTACCTGGACGAGATAGCCGATCTTGGCGATCTTGCCGCGGGTCTGGGGATTGTCGGGCTGTACGGTCTCGTTGCCGATCTTGTGCAGGCCGAGGGACTGGGCGG
>CAMNKQ010000128.1 GCA_946542465.1 uncultured Clostridia bacterium
AGGGCTATGCCCGAAAATGAAAAACCACCCGCTAGGCGGGTGGATATTTTTTTTTGCAAACAGTTTGGAAAACTACAGATCGTCCTCCACCATCAGTTCCCCGGAGATGATGCCCAGCATCTCGTCAAACTTCTGCAGATCCTCAGGGCTGAAGCGCTCGTTGATGCGGCCGATGACCGTCTTTTGGTAGGAGGTGAGCAGATCCTCATAGCGGTAATACTTCTCGGAGAGGACCAGATGATACTCCCGCCGGTCGACAGGGGAGTTCTGCCGCTCCAGATAGCCCTTCTTGATGAGGCTGTTGACCTTGTAGGTGGCGTTGGACTGGGAGATCTTCAGAAAATCGGCAAATTGCCCCACCGTGGGCGTGCCCAGAATCTTGATGACCTCCAGAGAGAAAGCCTCCATCGCGCTCAAAGAGCCGTCACGCTCCCGGACCAGCTCGAAGATTTTGCGGAAAAAGCGCAGCTCAAATTTATCAAACACCGACCGGAAATTTGTTTCAATCATGCTATCGCCCCCTGTATTACTCTCTATATTACACTCCTTACTTTCATTTGTAAATGCAATTTCTCCCATTTTTTAAAGAAAAAAGCGAAAGTTTTTTCCCGTGAACAAGATGTGAATTTTTGTGCGCACTCCGGCGGAAGCTATTGACAAAGGCGAGGGGCGGTGGTATATTAGCACTCGAAAGAAGAGAGTGCCAGCAATGAGGCTGCAAAAGTGCTGGCACAGGTTTTTGCGGATTGCCAGAGAAGGTGCGGTTATGGGATTAAGTGATCGCAAAAAGAAAATACTGGCGGCCGTGGTGGATGAATACATCCGCACGGCGGAGCCCGTGGGCAGCAAGGCCATCGCCCAGAGCGGCAGCCTCAACTGCTCCTCCGCCACCATTCGCAACGAGCTGGCAGAGCTGGTGAACATGGGTTATCTGGAGCAGCCCCACACCTCGGCCGGCCGCGTCCCCACCCCGATGGGCTACCGCATGTACGTCAACGAGCTCATGGAGAAGCAGAAGCTCTCCCTGGAGGAGACGGAGGAGATCAACCGCCGGTTGAACCTGAAGCTCCAGGAGCTGGACGACACCATCAGCGACGTGGGCCGGCTCGCCTCCCAGCTGACGGATTATCCCGCCCTGGCCATCACGGCCCAGATGGCCGTGACCGTGAAGCGCTTCGATCTCATCTATGTGGACGCCAACACCTTCATCATCGTGCTGACGCTCTCCAACAGCACCGCCAGGAGCAAGCTTGTACACCTGCCTATCTCCGTGGATCAGGATCTGGTCCAGCGGCTCTCCAGCCTCTTCAACGCCAGCTTCACGGGCATCACCCAGGAAGCGGTGACACCGGTGCTGATCCATTCCACCGAACGGGCGGCCGACGATACCATGGGCCTGACCGCGGTGATCGCGGCCTTCGTGCTGGAGACCCTGCATGAGGTGAGCACGCCCACCGCCTTTGTCACCGGTGAGAACCGGCTGCTCAGCCAGCCGGAGTTCCGGGATCCGGACAAAGCCCATAAGCTGATGAGCTATCTCTCCGGCGGCGGGCACATCTTCCCGCCCTCCGAGGGCATGGCCCCGGGCAGCGACGAGGTCCGGGTGCTGATCGGCCCGGAGAACGTGGCCGAGGAGCTGAAAGATTCCAGCGTTGTGATCGCAAGCTACGACGCGGGCGACAACACCCGCGGCCTCATCGGCGTGGTGGGTCCCACCCGGATGGATTATTCCACTGTGGCCGCCAAGCTGAGCTTTCTGGCCGCCGGCCTGTCCCGCCGCCTCGGCGGGGGCGAGGCGCCGCCCGAGGGCATGCACAACAAGTTAATCATTAAGGGAGATACCGGAAATGAACGAAGATAAGAAGGAAACGCCGCAGAGCGAAGAGAGCGAAGAGGTCTCCAAGCAGGCGGAGACGGTCGAGGCCGAGGTGGTCGAGACCGAGAAGAAAGCCGAGAAAAAGGATCGGAAAAAAGACAAGAAAAAGGAAGCGGACAAGAGCGAGGAACTGGAAAAACAGCTCGCCGCCGCCAACGATAAGTATCTGCGCATCTGCGCCGAGTACGACAATTACCGCCGCCGCAGCCAGAAGGAAAAGAACGCCCTCTACGGCGATATCAAGGCCGACACCGTGCAGAAGTTCCTGCCGGTCTACGACAATCTGGAGCGGGCGCTCAAGCAGGGCACCGAGGATGAGGCCTATCGCAAGGGCGTGGAGATGATCATGACCCAGTTTAACAGCACCCTGGAAAAGCTGGGCGTCACCGCCATCGAGTCCCTGGGCCAGACCTTTGATCCGGGCCTCCACAACGCGGTCATGCATGTGGACGACGAGACGAAGGGCGAGAATGAGATCGTCGAGGTGTTCCAGCAGGGCTTCAAGCTGGGCGACAAGGTGATCCGCTTCGC
Source organism: uncultured Clostridia bacterium (assembly GCA_946542465.1). Taxonomy (GTDB): domain Bacteria; phylum Bacillota; class Clostridia; order Oscillospirales; family Oscillospiraceae; genus Limivicinus. Next base: position 2,408 of record CAMNKQ010000128.1, read on the forward strand.
CATGGTCAAGGTCGCGAATTAATGCGACAACCGCCCCGATCTGTCATTGCGAAGCCAGTGCGCACACTGGCTGTGGCAATCCGTATGCCTCATAAAAAGAACGGATTCCCACGTCGGGCTACGCCCTCCTCGGAATGACATATCGTTTCATCCGCTTATAACAGCTTCGGCTGCTATAGATAAATTTGTTTAAAAAATATTCACGATACAGGAGGACATTACAATGGGTAAAATTATCGGTATTGATCTGGGTACTACCAACAGCTGCGTCGCCGTTATGGAAGGCGGCGAGGCCGTCGTCATCGCCAACGCCGAGGGCGCGCGCACCACGCCGTCCGTGGTCGCTTTCTCCAAGACCGGCGAGCGCATGGTGGGCCAGGTGGCAAAGCGCCAGGCCATCACCAATCCGGACCGCACCATCTCTTCCATCAAGCGCGAGATGGGCTCCAACTACAAAGTCAGCATCGACAACAAGAACTATACCCCGCAGGAGATCAGCGCGATGATCCTGCAGAAGCTGAAATCCGACGCCGAGGCCTATCTGGGCACCACCGTCACCGAGGCCGTCATCACCGTTCCCGCCTACTTCACCGACGCCCAGCGTCAGGCCACCAAGGACGCCGGCAAGATCGCCGGTCTTGACGTGAAGCGTATCGTCAACGAGCCCACCGCGGCCGCCCTGGCTTACGGTCTGGACAAGGAAAACGACCAGAAGATCATGGTCTATGACCTGGGCGGCGGCACCTTCGACGTGTCCGTGCTGGAGATCGGCGACGGCGTCATCGAAGTTTTGGCCACCGCGGGCAACAACCGTCTGGGCGGCGACGACTTTGACGCCTGCATCACCCAGTGGATGGTTCAGGAGTTCAAGAAGGCCGAGGGCATCGACCTCTCCGGCGACAAGGTGGCCATGCAGCGTCTGCGCGAGGCCGCCGAGAAGGCCAAGGTGGAGCTGTCCGGCGTGACCAGCACCAACATCAACCTCCCCTATATCACCGCCGACGCCACCGGCCCCAAGCATCTGGATATGACCCTCAGCCGCGCCAAGTTTAACGAGCTGACCCACCACCTGGTCGAAAAGACCATGGGCCCTGTGAAGCAGGCGCTGTCCGACTCCGGTCTGCAGCCCAGCGACATCAGCAAGGTCCTGCTGGTCGGCGGCTCCACCCGTATCCCCGCCGTGCAGGAGATGGTCAAGTCCCTGGTCGGCAAGGAAGGCTTCAAGGGCATCAACCCCGACGAGTGCGTGGCCATCGGCGCTGCCATCCAGGGCGGCGTTCTGGGCGGCGATGTGGAAGGCATCCTGCTGCTGGACGTCACGCCGCTGTCTCTGGGCATCGAGACCCTGGGCGGCGTGTGCACCCGTCTCATTGAGCGCAACACCACCATCCCCACCCGCAAGAGCCAGGTCTTCTCCACCGCCGCGGACAACCAGACTTCCGTTGAGG
>CAMNKQ010000129.1 GCA_946542465.1 uncultured Clostridia bacterium
AGAAAAAACCGGGCGCCGCCGCGGCAAAATGTCACGGCAGCGCCCGGTTTCTGTTTTGCTTATTTCCCCCGCATATCACGCAGCGCCTGGCGCATATCGTAGATGCTCATGCTCAAAAAGGCTTTTTCCGCCCGCCATCTGAGGCCGGTCTTCTCCTCCATGAATCTGGCAAAGGCCATGATGTCCGCCGGTTTTACGGAGTCCTTGGCCATCATGCACACGGAATTGCGGGAGACGAAGAGATAGCAATACTGCTTGTCCTCCACGAGGCGCGTAAACTTCTGATAGGGGATGTCCATGCTCCCCTCCCCCGTGAGGTGGAGCGCCTTGGGGCCGAAGCTGTAATTCATGTTGGGCAGCTTGGCCTTCCGTTCCGTCAGGGCCCGGTCCGCCCGCACCGCGGCGGGAAAATCCCGGCTGACCAGCAGCCAGGCGCCGACCAGAAGCAGCAGGGCTTTGACCCAGGTCGGAACGCTCAAGGCGGCCGCGGCAATGACGAGGCCGAAGCCGATCAGCAGCCGCAGCAGCATGCGCGGCTTTTCATAGACATAGTATTGCATTTTATACAGCTGCTCGACGGTTTTTGCCGTATGGGCGATGGACGCGCGATAGAGCGCTTCTGCCATGCTTCTTCCCTCCTGCCCGGAATCCGGGCGGCGTTTTTCTCCCTGTATCATACTGAAAGCGGCTGTCCCCTGTCAATGGCTTTTTGCCCCGGGAGCGTCCCCGATACAGCAAAACAGGAGATCGATACTTTTACGCCACGAACTGGTACACGGTAAAGCTGGCATAGATGCACAGCAGCAAGATCCCCTGCCAGCGCTGCAGCTTGCCCTTGATGAGCGCGGGCAGGCACATGATCGCCATGACGCCCAGCATGAGGGGCAGATCGATGACGAGGCTGGAATTGATGCCGCCCAGCACGGTCTTTTCCGCGGGGATCGCAAAGGGCGAGATGGCGATCGAGGCGCCGCTGACCAGGACGATATTGAAGAGGTTCGCCCCGATGATATTGCCCAGGGATAGGGAGCCGTGGCCCTTGATGAGGCTGGTGATGGCGGTGATCAACTCAGGCAGGCTGGTGCCCAGGGCGACCATGGTCAGGCCGATGACCGAATCGGGGACGCCGAGGGCGGCGGCGATCAGGGTGCCGTTGTCCACCAGGAAGCGGGCGCCCAGGGCGATGGTTGCGGCGCCGACCACCAGCAGGAGCAGCTCCATGGCAAAGGGCCGCTCTTTCACCTCCGTCTCCTCATCCTCCTCTTCCGCGAGCTCCGGATGCCGCTTCATCTGCAGCGTGGAGACGAGCATATAGGTCACAAAGACCGCGAGATAGGCAAAGCCCATCCAGCGCTGGAAGCTGCCCAGCGTCCAGGCGATGCCGGCATAGGAGAGCGCCGCGGCGAAGAAGAAGGCCGTCGGGAGGGAGAAGGACTTGGGATTGACCTTCCCGGGGCTCACGGTGATGGTGATCGCCGCGATCAGGCTGGTGTTGCAGATGATGGAGCCGATGGCGTTGCCGTAGCTGATGCCGGCGTTGCCCTGCATGGCCGCCTGGCTGGAGACCATCACCTCCGGGAGCGTGGTGCCGACCGAGACGATCGTCGCGCCGATCAGCAGCTCCGGCAGATGAAAGCGACGGGCGATGCCCACCGCGCCGTCGACAAACCAGTCGCCGCCCTTGATGAGCAGGGCGAAGCCGACCAAAAACAATAAAACGGGTACAAGCATGTTTCTCAGTTTCCTTTCTGCCAATACGCGGTTAGGCAATTGTGAAACATGTTTCGCAATTGAGAACTCGCGCGTATCGCAACGGGCTGCGGCCCGTTTTGGTCGGCGCGAGGGCTCGCTTGGCTCGCCTTAGGGTGTTTTTGAGGCGGCAAAGCTGCCTCAAAAACGATTTGAATTCCTTCGGGGAGATAATCCAAGCATGTTTGCGGCTTTCGCAATTGTCTAAATACGCGGTCGGCGCATAGCCGCCGAAGCCGCGCAGCGAGAGTACGGGAGAACTATAAACCATGCCGCCGTATTTTTCAAGCCCCCGAATCACTCCTTTGCGCCGTCTTTGCACAGCGACAGTCCGTGTTATGCCGGGGATGAGCTGTGTTTTGTCCGCCTCTCCGCTCTTTTCCCGGGGCGCAAGGTCGGGACGGCAGCAGGCGCCGCTGTGCTGAAGCACACAGCGGCGCCTGTACCAATTTCGCCGGGGATCTCGATTAACGCGCTCTGCCGAGGGCCTCAGCCCCTACAGCAGGGAGGGGACTTTTTTCACAGCCCCTTGTTTTTGGGTGACCCGTACGGGCGAAGGACTCCCCGCCTGCGACGCGAAGATAGTCCTTTAGGGCGGGCGGGCCGGGGCGCGGCTCTGAGGGCTCCAGGTCGCGATCATAGATCGCTCCCCGCTTTGGCTACAAACATGCCACCGGCAGGTTTGCTTAACGCGTCGCGCCACCGGCAGGTCATTCACTCCCGCGCCCTTCGAGTCCCGACGGGAAAAATGCAAAAAGAACAGCCCCACCTTCGGTGGAACTGTTCTTTTTGGTGACCCGTACGGGACTCGACCTGCGCTGCGGCGCAGGCCGCCTCGGGTTGCAAAGCGCCCCCGGCGCTTTGCCAAGAGCCCTCGGGTTCGAGTCCCGATGGGGAAAATGCAAAAAGAACAGCCCCACCTTCGGTGGAACTGTTCTTTTTGGTGACCCGTACGGGACTCGAACCCATGTTACCGCCGTGAAAGGGCGGTGTCTTAACCACTTGACCAACGGGCCAAAATGGCGCGGCGGAACGTATATTCTGCTGCGCCATGGTGGAGAGTGGCGGACTCGAACCGTCGACCTTCCGCGTGTGAGGCGGACGCTCTAACCAGCTGAGCTAACCCTCCGTAGCTTGTTTACTATAGCACATCCCTTTTCAGATTTCAAGAGGAATTTTTCAGATCAGTCAAATATTTTTTCGTTTTGCGAAAAAATTTATTGACATTCGGGGTCTCTTCTGCTAAAATCATTTCTGCTGTTAAGTGATACGGCGGCATAGCTCAGTTGGCTAGAGCATGCGGTTCATACCCGCAGTGTCCCCGGTTCGAATCCAGGTGCCGCTACCAGATTGATTGCCTGATTTATCTTTGGATAAATCAGGCAATTGTTTTAAGGAGGTATGTCCCATGTCCATTCCGATCGAAACCCTCCGGACCGAGCGCTTTTCCATGCGCTATTTCCGCTTTGGCCGCGGGAAAAAGACCTTCGTGATCCTGCCGGGCCTGGCCGTGCAGAGCGTGACCGGCGCGGCCGAGGCCGTGGCCCAGGGTTACGCGGCCTTTACGGAGGCCTACACCGTCTATGTCTTCGACCGACGCAGCGAGCTGCCGGAGGTCTATCCGATCCGGGACATGGCGCGGGACACGGCGGAGGCGATGCTGGCTCTCGGGCTCCGGGACGTGGATCTCTTCGGCGCCTCCCAGGGCGGCATGATGGCCCTGGTCATCGCGATGGAATATCCCCAGCTGGTGCACAAGCTGGTGCTGGGCTCCACCTCCTCCCACGTGCTGCCGGCCCAGTTCGCCGTGGTGGCCAACTGGATCCGGCTGGCCCGGGCTGGCGACCGGGAGGGTCTGTACCTGAGCTTTGGGGAGGAGCTCTATCCCCCCGCAGTCTTTGCCCAGGCGCGGGAGGGACTGCTCGCCGCGGCGAAGACCGTGACGGACGAGGAGCTGGCGCGCTTTGTGATCCTCGCGGAGGGCATCCGGGACTTTGACGTCTCCGATCAGCTCTCCCGGATTCAATGCCCGGTGCTGGCCATCGGCGTCTTTGAGGACGCGGTGCTGGACGCCGACGCCAC
>CAMNKQ010000130.1 GCA_946542465.1 uncultured Clostridia bacterium
TTTTCCTTGCTGGCCTCGACCACGCCGGCGGCCAGGCCCGCCAGGCCCTGGATCTCGCTGGGGATGATGATCTTGGTGGATTGGCCGTTGGCCGCCTGGGCAAAGGCCTCGAGGGCCTTGATGCGCAGCACCGCGTCGGTGGGGGCGGCCTCGTTGATGAGCTTGATGCCCTCGGCGGTGGCGGTCTGCACCTTCAGGATGGCCTCGGCCTCGCCTTCGGCCTCCAGGATCTGCTGCTGCTTCTTGGCGTCGGCGCGGAGGATCGCGGATTCCTTCTCGCCCTCGGCCTCCAGAATGGCGGCGCGCTTCTCGCCTTCGGCGCGGAGGATGGCCTCACGGCGTTCACGCTCGGCCTTCATCTGCTTCTCCATGGCGTTCTGGATCTCCTTCGGAGGCAGGATGTTCTTCAGCTCCACGCGGTTGACCTTGATGCCCCAGGGGTCGGTGGCCTCGTCCAGGATGGAGCGCATCTTGGTGTTGATGATGTCGCGGCTGGTCAGGCACTGGTCCAGCTCCAGGTCGCCGATGATGTTACGCAGGGTCGTGGCGGCCAGGTTCTCGATGGCGACCATGGGCTGCTCGATGCCGTAGGTGTAGAGCTTCGGGTCGGTGATCTGGAAATAGACGACGGTGTCGATCTGCATGGTGACGTTATCCTTGGTGATAACGGGCTGGGGCGGAAAATCGGCCACCTGCTCCTTCAGGGTGACGATCTTGGCGACCCGCTCAATGAAGGGGACCTTCAGGTGCAGGCCCACGTTCCAGGTGGTCTTGTACGCGCCCAGGCGCTCGATGACATAGGCTTTGGCCTGCTGAACAACGCGGATGTTCCGGATCAGGATCACCAGCACCAGCAGGATCAGAACAAGAATGACATACGACATGGTGGTATCTCCTTTTTTATGATTAGTTTTTCGCTTTTTCTACGATCAGTTTGACCCCGTCGATGCGCCGGGCGATCACGGTCTCGCCCTCCGGCGCGGTCTCGTTATCCTTCAGCATCCGGGCCGTCCAGACCTTGCCGTCCACGGCCACGGCGCCGGTGCCCCGGAGGTTGTCGATCGTCTCCCGCACCACGCACTCCTTGCCCAGGATGCGATCGGCATTGGTGGGCGTAACGCGACCATTGACATACTTGCGGGCCAGGGGCCGGGTCAGGGCCAGGGCCGCGATGGACACCAGCACGAACCACACCAGCTGCAGCCAGAGGGGCGCGCCGACCATCGCCGCGACCAGCGCCGCCAGAGCGCCCACCGCAAACCAGATGGAAACCAGGCCCGGGACGATCCCCTCCACGATGAGGAAGACCGCCATGGCGATCAGCCAGACCACCGCCATGCTGACGTTTGTTCCGTTAAAGACAATCACAGTAAATCACCTCCAACACGTTTTCCGCAATCCGCATCCGAAACCGTCTTACTGTCTGATGCCGGATACCGCTTTTTAGTATTTCCTGTCCACATTATAGTATGCCGCTCTCCTTTCTGCAAGTAAATTTAACAAATCCAGGCGTGAAAATTCAGCACTTTAACACTTTACATTTAGCAAGTAATGATGTAACATAGAGTAGCAAAGTCTCTTTCCATGCTATTATATGGAACATAGATGATTATATCGGAGGAAGCTATGAATAAACACCGGAAAAAGCCCCGCAACGAAGCCATGTATAAGGCGATTCTGTCCCTGCAGAGCGTGGAGGAATGCATGAAGTTCTTCGACGATCTGTGCACTGTGACGGAACTGATGGCTCTGGAGCAGCGCTATCAGGTGGCCGTGTGCCTGCACAACGGCATGATCTATAACGACATCCTGGCCGAGACCGGCGCCTCCAGCGCCACGATCAGCCGGGTCAACCGCTCCCTGCAGTACGGCAGCGGCGGCTATGACGTGGTGTTCGGCCGCATGGCGGACGAGGAACAGGCATGAGCTGCTATGGGCCTCTGGCCGCCTGGTACGATCAGCTGACCGGGGATGTGCCCTACGCTGCCTTTGCGGATCTCTATGAGGCGGAATTTGCGCGCTGCGGCGGTGAATTCCGCCTTCTGCTTGATCTCTGCTGCGGCACCGGCACCCTGACGGCGGAGATGTGCCGCCGGGGCTATGAGCTGATCGGCGTGGACGCCTCGGTGGATATGCTGATGCAGGCGCGGGAGAAGACCGGCGGCCTCGACCCCGCCCCGCTCTTTCTCTGCCAGGACGCGGCCGAGCTGGATCTCTACGGGACCGTGGACGCGGCCTACTGCTCTCTGGACGGGATGAACTATCTCCCGCCGGCGAGTCTGCCGGAGCTGTTCCGGCGTCTGCGCCTCTTTGTCCGCCCCGGTGGCCTTGTGCTTTTTGACGTCAAAAAACCGGAATGGTTCCGCTCTCTGGACGGGGAGATCTTCGTGGACGAGAAGGAGGATCTGCTCTGCCTCTGGCGGGCCGATTGGGACGAGGCGCAGCAGGCCATCGTCTACGGCATGGATCTCTTTGAGCGCCGCGGCAGGCTATGGAGCCGCAGCGGCGAGGAGCATGTGGAATACATCCATGAGCCGGAGACGCTCCGTGCGCTGCTGGCACAGCAGGGCTTTTTTGATATCCGCCTGATTGAGGACGGGCCCCAGCACGAGGCCGGGCGCCTGTTTGTCACGGCAACACGGGACCTAATTTATTAAAATACCTAATTTATTAAAATAAGGAAGAAAGGCTTTTCTATGGATCGAATCATTCGGGCAACGGCCGGCGACGGCATGATCAAAATGGCGGTGATCGAGGCGCGGGACCTGGTGCAGCGCGCGCGGGAAATCCACCACTGCACGCCCACGGCCGCGGCCGCGCTGGGGCGTACGCTCTGCGGGGCCTCCCTGCTGGGCGAGGCCATGAAGGAGGAGAACGCCTCCCTGACCATTCGCCTGAACGGCGGCGGCCCCATCGGCAGCGTGGTCGCCGTCTCCGACCACGAGGGCTGCGTGCGCGGCTATGTGGAAAACCCGCTGGTGGATCTGCCCCTGCGCGCCGACGGCAAGCTGGACGTGGGCGGTGCCGTGGGCCGGGACGGCATGCTGACCGTGAGCCGGGACATCGGCCTGCGGGAGCCCTATATCGGCTCGACGGAGCTCCGGAGCGGGGAGATCGCCGAGGATCTGACCGCCTACCTGCTGGAGAGCGAGCAGGTGCCCTCCGCCTGCGCCCTGGGCGTGCTGGTGGACACCGACACCTCCATCAAGGCCGCCGGCGGCTTTCTGGTACAGCTGATGCCCGGCGCGGACGAGAACCTGATCTCCACGCTGGAGGAGAACATCTTTATGATGGATCAGCTCACCACCGTGCTGGACGAGGACGGCGCTCAGGCGCTCTTTGGCCAGGTGCTCAAGGGCCTGGAATACCACATCGTGGCCGAGGCGCCGGTGTGCTATCGCTGCCCCTGCAGCCGGGAGCGGGTGGGCATGGCCCTCTCCGTGATCGACCGAAGCGAGCTGGAGGAGATGATCGCCGAGGGCAAAGACGTGGACGTGCTGTGCCAGTTCTGCGACAAGCGCTATGCCTTCACGCCTCTGGATCTGCGGGAGATTTTAAAGGAAAAATCCGAACCATCGCCCTGATTCTCCGTTTCGCCCTCCCTCCTCGTTTTGCAGAAAATGCCGGAAAGCATTTTCTGCAAAACGGAAAAAGGGTCTTGACAAGGGAGGAAAAGTTTAGTATTATAACGTAGCTGTCGCGTGGGAGCATAGCTCAGCTGGTTAGAGCACCTGCCTTACAAGCAGGGGGTCACTGGT
>CAMNKQ010000131.1 GCA_946542465.1 uncultured Clostridia bacterium
GCTTTTTATGACCACCAGCCGAGCTGGTGGTTGCTTGTCTCTAAAGAGCCAAAACGAAAGGAGGAGCATTTCGCTCCTCCTTCTTCATTCTGTAAGAACCTCGATGGTATCGCCGGGCTTTGCCTCGCCCTCTTCCAGGACGACAACAAAGATCCCCTCCCGCGGCATCACGCAATCCCCGGCCTGCCGACGGATCGCACAGTCGGCATGGCACTCCTTGCCGATCTGCGTCACCTCACACAGGGCCGTGCCGATCCGGAGTCGGGTTCCGACCGGCAGCTGATAGAGACAGATCCCCTCGCAGAGGATGTTCTCCGCAAAAGCGCCGGGCTGGAGCTTAAGGGAGATCTTCTCCTGCAGACGATCCACGCTCTCCTGCCCCAGAAGGCTCACCTGCCGGTGCCAGTCACCGGCGTGGGCATCGCCCGGGATTCCCAGGTGCGGCACCAGACGGATCGCATCTACCGGGTGCTTCTGCTCCCCTTTTTTCTCACTGATACAGACATTTTTGATAGTGGCAGTCACGCCGGATCACTCCTTGTAAAATCGCCGTGCACGCCGCCGCTTTTGCGAAGCAGCCGGATGTCCGAAATCACCATATCCTTTTGAACGGCCTTGCACATGTCGTAGACCGTGAGGGCGGCCGTGCTCACCGCGGTCAGCGCCTCCATCTCCACGCCGGTCCTGCCGTCGCAGGAGACGGTGGCCTCGATCTCCACCGAGCAACGCTCCTGGTCCAGACGCAGCTTTAGGTCGATCCCGTCGATCAGGATCGGATGGCACATGGGGATCAGATCGGGCGTCCGCTTGGCGCCCATGACCCCGGCCACCTGGGCCACGGTCAGCACGTCGCCTTTTTTCATGCCGCCAGTGCGGATGCGCTCAAAGGTATCCCGGTTCACCAGCACCCGCGCCGCGGCCACCGCGGTCCGGGTCGTGACCGGCTTTTCGCCCACGTCCACCATCTTGGCGCGGCCCTGCTCGTTAAAATGGGTAAAGTCCTTTTCCATGCTCATCCTCCGATCCGGTTCATGCTCCGTCCGGCCCTGCTGTGCTCCGTCGCAGAGAGAACCCCATGCCAGCGGGGCTTGCCCAAAATCGCCGCTTCAAACTGGGCCCGCATGCCCTCCGCGTCCAGGCCGCGGATGGAATACTCCGCCGCGGAGTGGAGGCAGGGTTTCAGCTTCCCGTCCGCCGTCAGACGCAGGCGGTTGCACTGGGCGCAAAAATGCGCGCTCACCGGACTGATAAGTCCCAGATTTCCCTGAGCGCCCGGCAGGCGATACAGCTTCGCCACGCCGCCGTCCTGCTCCACCGGCTGTGCCTCCGGGAGCTTTTCCAGCACCGTGGAACAGGGAATGAAGGCCTCCGGGCCGAATTCTTCACTGTCCACCATGGGCATCAGTTCAATGAAGCGCAGATCCACCGGGTACTGTTTCGTCAGCTCCGCCAGCGCGGGGATCTCATTGTCGTTAAAACCGCCGATCAGCACGGCGTTCAGCTTGATCTTTTCAAAACCCGCGTCCAGCGCCGCCTCCAGGCCCTTCCAAGCCTGATCCAGCGAACCGCAGCGGGAGATGGCCGCGTATTTCTTTTTATCAAGCGTATCCAGACTGATGTTTACCCGGCGTACGCCGGCCTCTTTCAAAGGCCGTGCCAATTCCGGCAGCAGCGTGCCGTTGGTGGTGATGCAGAGCTCCTGGATCCCGTCAAGGGCCGCGGCATCGGTGCAGAGCTCCACAATGTCCCGCCGCACCAGAGGCTCGCCCCCGGTGATGCGCAGCTTGCGGATACCGAGCCCCGCCGCCGCTTCCAGCGCGCGCAGCAGCTCCTCCCGGCTCAGCTCTTCCGGGCAGTTTGACACGCCCTCCGCCGGCATGCAGTATCGGCAGCGGAGATTGCAGCGCTCGGTCACGGACACACGCAGATATGTAATTGTCCGGCCGTAGCGATCCAGCATGCCGAAGCTCCCTTCTTTTCGAAAAAACTGTTGTTTATTATATACCTATTCCGTAGGTATTGCAATCCCCCGCCCATGCTGATAAAATAGTGATCAGAACAGAGAAGAGGGGATGGATCATGAAAGCTATCGTCAGCGTTTTTGCCCGGGATTCCAAGGGGATCACCGCCTATGTCACCTCCCTGCTGGCCCAGCAGGAGATCAACATTCTGGATATCAGCCAGACCCTGATGCAGGAGTATTTTGCCATGATCATGCTGGTGGATCTGGCCGACTGCAGCCTGCCCTTTCATGAACTGGCCGACCTGCTCAAGGCCAAAGGGGCGGAGCGCTCGTTGGACATCCATATCCAACGGCAGGATATTTTTGAAGCCATGCACCGCATCTGAGGAGGCGAGGGCATGAGTTATCTGATCAACAGCAGCGAGATCCTGCAGACCATCGAGATGATCGATCAGCAGCATCTGGATGTGCGCACGGTCACCATGGGCATCAGCCTGTTGGACTGCGCCGACCGGGACATCCATGTATGCTGCGGCCGCATCTATGAGAAGATCTGTCGCAAGGCGGAAAAACTGGTCCCCACCGGGGAGCAGATCGAGCGGGAATTCGGCATCCCCATTGTCAATAAACGCGTCTCCGTGACGCCGATCTCCCTGGTCGCGGCGAGCTGCGAGACGGAGGATTATACTCCGCTGGCCAAGACCATGGATCGGGCGGCCAAGACCCTGGGCATCAACTTCATCGGCGGCTTTTCGGCTCTGGCCCACAAGGGCTTTACCGAGAGCGACAAGCGCCTGATCCGTTCCATCCCCCGGGCGCTGACCGAAACGGAACTGGTCTGCTCCAGTGTCAATGTCGCCTCCACCCGGGCCGGCATCAACATGGACGCCGTGGCGCTGATGGGCCGCATCATCCGCCAGACCGCCGACATCGACCCGATGGGCTGCGCCAAACTGGTGGTTTTCTCCAACGCCGTGGAGGACAACCCCTTCATGGCCGGTGCTTTCCACGGTGTGGGCGAGCCAGAATGCGTCATCAACGTGGGCGTCTCCGGGCCCGGCGTCGTGGCCCACGCGCTCAAAAGCTGTAAAGGCCAGCCCTTTGACGTGGTGGCCGAGACCATCAAGCGCACCGCCTTCAAGATCACCCGCATGGGACAGCTGGTGGCGCAGGAGGCCTCCCGCCGTCTGGATGTGCCCTTTGGCGTGGTGGATCTCTCCCTGGCCCCCACGCCCGCGTGCGGAGACAGCGTGGCCGAGATTTTGGAGATCATGGGGCTGGAGACCTGCGGCATCCACGGCACTACCGCCGCGCTGGCCCTGCTCAACGACGCGGTCAAGAAGGGCGGCGTCATGGCCTCCTCCCATGTGGGCGGCCTCTCCGGCGCCTTTATCCCCGTCTCGGAAGACGCGGGCATGATTGCCGCAGCCGAGAAAGGGGTTTTGTGTCTGGACAAGCTGGAAGCCATGACCTGCGTGTGCTCGGTGGGTCTCGACATGATCGCCGTCCCCGGGGACACCAGCGCCGAGACCATCTCCGCCATCATCGCGGATGAGGCCGCCATCGGCATGGTCAACAGCAAGACCACCGCCGTCCGCCTGATTCCCGCCAAGGGCAAACAGGTGGGAGAGCGGATCGACTTCGGCGGGCTCCTGGGCTCCGCGCCGATCATGCCGCTGCACGAGGGCTCGGCGGTCGAGTTCATCGCCCGCGGCGGTCGGATCCCGGCACCGCTCCAGAGTTTGAAAAACTGATATTCGCAGCAAGCGGCCCCTGCAATCG
>CAMNKQ010000132.1 GCA_946542465.1 uncultured Clostridia bacterium
TTCTCGGGCGGCCAGTTGATGTCCTCGTCGTGCATGTGGTAGTCGCTGTAGCGCTCCTTGACCGTCTGCAGGAGGTTGCCGTCCGCGTCGTAGATGTTGCGGTAGGTCTGGGCGGCGCTGCCGCAGGCCACGCCCCACTCCGGATCGGTGATCGTAAACTGGTCGTAGGTGATCTCCACATGGGTGCCGTCCACGTTGGTGCCCCAGATCTCAATGGTGACCCAGCGCTCCAGCGTGTCCACCTTGGCCACGATCTTGACGGGGTAATCCCGGTTGTTGCGGAAGACGAAATCCGGGCCGGGCCAGGACACGGTGGCGTCATGGCCGATGGGCAGATAGTCCACCCGGAAATAGTGGTTGGTGCGGTTCACGGTCTCCAGGTTGGCCAGGACCTCAGCGCAGTAGAGGGTGGAGGACACCTGGCAGATGCCGCCGCCGATCTCCTCGACCACTTCGCCGTCGGCATAGGCGCCGGCCTCCAGGAAGCCGGCCTCCAGCGTGCGCTGGCCGATGGTGGTGTTATAGCTCAGCTCGTCCCCCGGGTAGAGGATGATGCCGTCCAGCTTGGAGGCGGCCAGATTGATGTTGGAGACACGGTTGGGGATGCTGTTGGGGAAATAGGTGGTCTGGCTGCCCAGCAGATCCCGGAACAGGAGGGAGCGCAGGCTCTCGCCCGTGACCGCGGGATAGGTGATATCCAGCGGGACGCTCACCGTGCCCAGCCAGGGGGTCTGGTTCCAGAGCTGGAGTGCCTGCTCCACGCTGAAGTCACAGCCGACGATCTCGTCCACGACCTCCCAGCGCTCGGTGAAATAGGCGTCCTCCGGCTCCACCGACAGGGTCTGATGGATCTGCTCGAAATCCGGGGCCTGGGGCAGGTTTACCAGCGTATCGTAGCTGAGAGACAGATCCCCCTTCAGCAGGGCCTGATCCACCGCGGCGCCCAGCGCTTGTTCGTTGAGATCCACCGCGCCGCCGCCCTTGACGATTTGGAGCACGGCATTCTCCTTGTCCACGGTATAGCCGGCCACGGCCTGGACATTCTCACGGAAGGTCGCAAGGCCGTCCTTAATTTGGCCGTCGATATACTCCCGCTGCAGCTCAGCGGAGAAATCACCCAGATCCACCGGCTTGATCCTGGCATGCACATAGCGGTTCAGGTCGCCCACCCAGTTGCCGGAGTGGCCGTAGCGGAAAACGATGTCCGCCGCGGTCTCCGCCGGGATGGCCGTGCCGGCCTTGAGGCGGTTGAGCTCAAAGCTCACGCCGGTGGGCAGATTCACGGTCAGGGGCGTCTGCGCGTCCCGATCCCAGCCCTGGGCCTTCAAGGCGGCCAAGGTCTGCTCCTTGGTCAAGCCGCCGACCGCGATGCCGTCCAGGTAGACATTGGGCAGGTTCGTATTGCTGCCCGAGACGCAGCTGCCCGCGTACAGGCCGCCGCCCACCACCAGCAGAAGCAGGGAGAAGAAGACGACCAGCACGTTGGTCAGGGTCTGCTTGCGCTTTTTCCGGGCCCTGGCGCCGGATTTTTTCTTCGGGCGCGGCGCTTGCTCATACTCCTCCTCGACTTCATGGCGGCGCTTTTTCACCGGCTCCTCCGCCTTGCGGCGCTTTGCCGCTTCCGTGGGGGCTTTTTTGCGGGTATCGCTGCGGCGGACGCGCTCTTCCTCTTCCACTCTCGGGCGGCGCCGCTTTTTGTTCTGTTCTGCCACGTTTCAGTCCCCCTCAGTCCAAGCTGTTTTTGGTCTGCTCGTAGAGTTCGGCAAAGAGCTCATCCTCGCCCTTGGGCAGCGTGAGCTTCTTTTCCGCCTGGTTAGCCCGGTCCAGCCAGGGGATGTTCTCCACCCGGTTGGAGGCCTGGGCCTCCAGCAGAATGCCGATCAGGGTGTTGGAGATCAGATAGCCGGGCACGGTGAAATGCCAGCGGTCCCCGGTCAGCTCCACCCAGCCCTTCTCCTGAAAGGCCACGAGCACCTTATGGATCGCGCTCCAGTTGGACTGGGCGCGCTTGCGATAGTCGATTTCGGAGATGCCCCGGGAGGTGCGCATGCCCAGCATCACGTACTCCACCGAGCGCTCCAGCGCGTCCACCGTCTCATACTCCTCCAGCAGGCCGGTGCGCCGGTTGACACAGGCGATGTAGCGCTTGAGATCCTTGACGAAGGTATAGCGGAGGTTCCCCACGCTGGAGGCCGCCCCGGGGCCGAAGCCCATGTAATCGTCCAGGGTCCAGTATTTCAGATTGTGCCGGCTCTCAAAGCCGGGCGCAGCAAAGTTGGAGATCTCATACTGCTTGTAGCCGTAGCGGTTGAGGGTCTCGGCCGCGTAAAAGTACATGTCCGCCTGCTCGTCCTCGTCGGGCAGCACCGGGGAATTCCGGTAATCCTCGTACATGGGGGTGCCCTCCTCCAGCTTCAGGCCATAGCAGGAGATGTGCTCAGGGTGCATCTCGATGATCTTGCCCACGGACTCGGCCCAGTCGCTCTTGGTCTGGGTGGGCAGGCCGTAGATCAGATCCAGGCTGATGTTGTCAAAGCCGGCCTCGCGGGCCATGCGGAAGGCGTCCTGGGCCTGGCGGAAGTTGTGCCGCCGGCCGATGAGCTTGAGCAGGTCGTTATTGCTGGACTGCACGCCCATGGACAGGCGCGTCACGCCCTCCTGCCGCATCAGCTTCAGATCCTCCCGGTTGACGCTGTCGGGGTTGCACTCCACGGTGACCTCCGCGTCCAGGCGGACGTTGCCGTTGAGCTTGAGGACGTTGAAGAGCTCCATCAGCCGCTCGGCCCCGTAATAGCTGGGGGTGCCGCCGCCGAAATAGACGGAGTCCACCTCGTAGTTCTTGATGCCGGGAGCCGATTCCTCCAGATGGGTGATCAGCGCCTTATGGTATTTTTCCATCATATTGTCGCAGCCGGCCAGCGAATAGAAATCGCAGTAGCCGCACTTGCTGGCGCAGAATGGGATATGGATGTAGATGCCAAGACGCGGTCTTTGCTTCATAACGTAACTCCCGTTGCTATGCTTCTTTGTTGGCTTTTCATCTGCCTCGCAGAGTTTTTCGCGTCGCAACGCGAAAAATCAATTGAATCCGTTTTTTCCGGGGACACCCTCCAGAGGGGCTTCTCTTGCTGCTGCGCAGCAATTCACCTTCTGCGCCTCGGAAAAAACACTTCTCAGCCCAGAAGTGTGCGAGCGTCTTTTGACGCGAGTGCGCGCTGGGCTGCATCTCTTTTCAGTTGAGAAGGCGAGGCCTTCTCAACTGAGTTAAAACAGTTCGCTTACCAGATCGGTAAACTCCGCCGTGTCCTCCACCTCGAGGCCGGCGTTCATCTCGGAGAGGACCCAGAGGATCTTGGCGAGCTTCTTGCCCTTCTCCTTGTCGTTCTCGAAGGCGGCCTTCACCGCCTCATAGGCCGGATGCTCGGGGTTGAGCTCCAGCACGCGGGTGGCGCGCACCTTGCGCATCTCCTCGCTGGGGCCGCGGCGGAAGTAGCGCTCCATCTCCAGGGTCACGGGGCCCTCGCTGGTCAGGCAGCAGGGCTGGGAGGCCAGCTTCCGGCTCAGGCGAACCTTGGCCACCTCTTCCCCGATGGCCTCCTTGACGAAGTCCAGGATCTCCTTCTCCTCGATCTCCTTTTCCTCGGCGGCCTTCTTCTCCTCCTCGGTCTCAAAGCCGAGATCGTCGGTGACCACGTTGCAGAAGGTCTTGCCGTCCTGCTCGCGCAGGTTCTCCA
>CAMNKQ010000133.1 GCA_946542465.1 uncultured Clostridia bacterium
CATCAGGCCCTTCTAGGGCCTTTACAAACCACGCGTTTTACGCGTGGTTTTGATTAGGCTTTTTCTTTTTGCTCTACCCCAACTATTGACATAGAGCCGACTTTTTCTATGTGATCGGGCGGACGAGATTGAGCAGCTGTAATACTTGGGGTCTTTGTCAATCGTTGGGGGGGTAGCGAAGCCCAAAGGCTGAGCTGCTCCCAATATTCATTATAGAAATAGAACCAACAAATTTATGCCGGGGCCGATCCGGCGGCCAGATAGGCGAGGTAGTCGGCGCAGGCGTCCAGCCGCTCGCAGTTGGCGAGGACGCCGAGATAGGTGGCCTCGGGAAAGCCGGCGGAGGCGATCAGCGGGAGGCGGGAGACGTCCAGGCCGTTTCGGACTTCCTCCGTCACAAGCTCATGGGACTCGGCCTCACCCAGCTGATAGGCGATGGTATTGTCCTCCAGAATAACCATGTTGCTGACCAGATAAGGGCTCAGGGCTTCCGCCGCGTCGAGCGCGGGCAGCCAGGCGTCCAGGGCCATCAGGTAGCCGTTCCGGGAGCAGAGGTCGTAGGCCTCCCGGTTCATCAGAACCAGATCCAGCTTGTTGGCTTGGATCGCGCCCATGACCTTCATGCGGGAGGCATAGGCATATTCGTGATTGACCACATCGGCGTTGTCCGAGAGGTAGAGATCCCGGTAGAGATAGACCTCCTGCCGCGTCTCATCCAGCCCGGCCGAGCGCAGATAGCCCGCGTTCAGCCCCTCCTCCAGCTCCTCCCCGATGCCGACGTTGAGCAGGCCCAGATAGAGCAGCTCCTCCTTTTGCGTGAGCTGCCGGTGGACCACAGAGCCGAGAATGAAGAGCAAAAGCAGCGCCAGCAGGATGGGCGCCTTGTAATAGGTGAGGATGTGTTCCAGCTTTTTGCCGGGGCTCATTGCCTGAAAAGCCGCCCGATGGGCGGCTTTTTCCTGTGGGGAGAGTTTCATTCGCTTTCCTCCTTCGGCTCCTCCGCTTTCCGGTCCTCCGGCGTCCCGGAGCTGGCGATGAGGATGCTGTTGAGAAGCCAGGCGCTGATCAGGGCACAGAGCCCCTCGCCGAAGACGATCAGCGGCGTGAACCAGGCCACCACCACAAAGAACATGGCGAAGTGGACCGCGAAGATCAGGATGGTGGCAAAGAGGTAGTGGGTGCCGATCAGGAAGGCGTTTTTCAGCATGGCCCGGTTGGTGTTGCAGACGCTGGCCAGCAGGGGAAAGACGTAGAGCAGCACGATGACATAGACCACGGACGCGGCAATGACCACGGCCAGGATCAGCGTCCACATCACAGCGAGAGGCCCCGCGGCGCTCAGACGCAGATGATAGAGGATGTAGCCGTCCGCACCGAGAAACAGCCCCACGCCCAGCAGGATCAGCCAGAGCACGGTGGCCTGCTTGAAGTTCTCCCGGAAGGAGCGGAAAAACTGACGGGTGAGGGAGCTGTCCTCCTCCCGCACCAGCTTTAAGCTCGCGTAGTACAGCGCGGTGGTGGAGGCGCCGATGGTCACGATCGGGAGGGAACAGACAAACCAGAGCAGATTCAAATAACAGCTCCAGCAGAGTTTCAGCAGGATCTGGCTGAACTTGCTCTCATAGGAAAAGAATTTCATAGGAAGGCTTCCTTTATTCCAGCTTGGTGGAGTCGCGGTAGATGAGGTTCGTCTCGGTGTGCACGACCCGATAGTCCAGCGACGGCTCCCGAATGCGGGTGATCAGCAGATGCACGGCGGAAAAGGCCATGATCTGCGTGTGGATGTGGATCGTGCTCAGGGGCGGACGGCTGAGCCGGGATTCGGCGGAATCGTCAAAGCCGAGAATTCGCACGTCTTCCGGCACGGTCTTCCCGATGGAGAACAGGGCGCGCATGGCGTCCCCGGCCACGAAGTCGTTGGCGCAGATGAACACGTCGGGCAGATCGCCCAGGGAATACAGGGCCTCCGCGATCTCGTTCTGATGGTTGTACTGGATGCAGTAGCGCTCCTCCACCGGCACCCCGGCCATCAGCATGGCGCAGCGGAAGGCGGCATAGCGCTCATAGAAGGACTGGCAGTGGTCGTAGTTGCCGATAAAGCCGATGCGGCGCTGCCCTTTTTCCAGCATGTCGTTGACGAAGCGGGTGATCTCGGTGGTGTTGCCCATATAGAGCTGATCGGCCGGCAGGGAGCGACCGTAGCGCTTGCTCGGCCCATCCACGAACAGAACGGGGAAGCCGAGAGAGCAGACCATCTCGTCGTAGTCGTAGTTGAACATCTCAATGCAGAGGATGGCGCTGGTCCGCTCCGGCACAAAGGTGAAGGGAAGCGACTTTTCCCGCAGGTTTTTTTCCGTGACCCGGTGGGTGTTGAGCGTATAGCCCAGCTGGGAGATCTCCCGCTGGAACTTGTCCAACATGGTGGAAGCAAAATGGGACTGAGTGAGGAAAGCCGTGGTGAACAGGGCGATCTCGCCGACGAAGCCCGTCGCCTCCGGTTCCGCTTCCGGTACGGCCTGGATGTTGGTGAGGGTGGCCACATAGGAAAACTGCTTGTAGCCCATCTCCACGGCCTTCTGCAGGATCTTGTCCCGGGTGGCGTCGGCCAGACCCTCGGAATTGTTGATCGCCTTGGAGACGGTGTTGCGGGAGATACCCAGTGCGTCCGCGATATCCTGAATGGTGACTTTCTTTTTCATGTCATCGCTCCGTTCTGCATAACTGTATTCATATTATCATAGAAGGAAAGCGGGTGTCAAATCCTATGAAACCGGTAAAGTGTGCAAATGCACACATGCAGAATTGTGCACCCTGCACAGAAGATTGGTTTTTCTTTTAACGATTCCGCCGAATATTATGCGCTCGCGAAATAGCGATTGACAGAAAAAGGGCTTGGGTGATAATATGATTGTGCAAAAGATTCGACCGCCGATTGTGCATTTGCACAATCGGCGGCGGATGGCGAAGAGAAAAGGAGGAATTCCATGAGAAAAGCTCTGGCAAACGCTCCCGCTCAGAAACAGAGCGGAAGCAAAATGCACAACACGCTGGTCTACATTCGTCAGCACTGGCAGCTGTATGTGCTTTTCATGCTCCCGGCGTTTGCGTTGACGGTGATCTTCCGGTATATTCCCATGGGCGGTATTCTGATCGCCTTCACGGAATACAACCCCATCCGCGGCATCCTGCACAGCGAATGGGTCGGCTTTGAGCACTTCCAGCGCTTCCTGTCATCCCCTGACTTCATGCGTTACTTGATGAACACCCTCAAGCTGAGTGTGTACGGCCTGCTCTGGGGCTTCCCGGCTCCGATCCTGCTGGCCTTCCTGCTCAACCGCATCCTCTCCAAGAGCATCAAACAGAAGATCCAGCTGGTGCTGTACATGCCCAACTTCATCTCTGTCATCGTCCTCTGCGGTATCGTGCGCATCCTGCTGGCCCCGACGGGTATGATCAACATGCTGCTCGGCACCAGCACGAACTTCATGACCATGCCCTCCGCCTTCCGCACGATCTACATCGCCTCCGGCATCTGGCAAGGCGCAGGCTGGGCCTCCATCATCTATACGGCGGCGCTGTCCAACGCCAGCAAGGAGCTGAAGGAAGCGGCGGTTATCGACGGCGCCAACATCATCCAGCAGATCAAGGCCGTTGAGTGGCCCGCCATCAAGGACACGGTCCTGATCCAGTTCATCATGTCCGTCGGCAACA
>CAMNKQ010000134.1 GCA_946542465.1 uncultured Clostridia bacterium
TCGTCGGTGACCACGTTGCAGAAGGTCTTGCCGTCCTGCTCGCGCAGGTTCTCCAGCACCATCTCGTCCAGCGGGCTGGTCAGGTAGATCAGCTCATAGCCGCGGGAGCGCACCTGCTCGCACTGGGGCAGGGCCTTGGCGTGCTTGAGCGTGTCGGAGCTGGCGTAGTAGATGGCCTTCTGGCTCTCGGGCATGGCCTCCACGTATTCCTTCAGGCTGATCTGGCGCTCCTTATCGGTCTGGAAGATCAGCAGGTCCCGCAGGAAGTCCTTATAGCGGCCGTACTCGTCGCAGATGCCGCACTTGATGTCGTTGCCGAAATTCAGGAAGAACTCCTCGTACTTGGGCCGGTCGTCCTTCATGAGCTTTTCCAGTTCGCCCTTGATGCGTTTTTCCAGGTTCTGGCCGATCACGCGCAGCTGGCGGTCGTGCTGGAGGATCTCACGGGAGATGTTCAGGCTCAGGTCGGGGGAATCCACCACGCCCTTGACAAACTCAAAATACTCATGGACCAGCTTGTCGCACTTCTCCATGATCATGACGCCGTTGGAATAGAGGGTGATGCCGCCCTTGTTGTCGCCGGCAAAGACGTTCTCGTTCTGCTCACCGGGGACGAAGAGCATGGCCTTATAGCTGACCGTGCCCTCGGCGTTGACGCGCACCAGGGCGCAGGGGTCCTTGCGGTCGCGGTTCTTCTCCTTGTACCAGGCGATGCAGTCATCGTCCGTGACCTCGCTCTTGGAGCGCTGCCAGATGGGCACCATGGAGTTGATGGTCTCGTTCTCGGTGACCATCTTGTAGTCGTACTTGGGGCTGCCGTCGTCGTTCTTCTCGCCGGTCTCAAAGCGCTCCTGGTGCTCCACGTCCATCTTAATGGGCCAGCGCACGTAGTCGGAGTACTTCTTCACCAGGGCCTTGAGCTTCCAGACCTCCAGATAGGAGCCGAAGATCTCATCGTCGGTGTCGGGCTTGATGTGCATGATGACGTCGGTGCCGACGCTCTCTTTCTCGATGGGATTCACGGTATAGCCGTCCGCGCCGC
The DNA here is from genome assembly GCA_946542465.1 of uncultured Clostridia bacterium. Taxonomy (GTDB): domain Bacteria; phylum Bacillota; class Clostridia; order Oscillospirales; family Oscillospiraceae; genus Limivicinus. The sequence continues at coordinate 1,043 of CAMNKQ010000134.1, forward strand.
GGCTCTGCCACTGCACGCCCTGCTCCTCGCCGTACTTGCGGGAGAGCACGGTGACCTCATCGGCCACCATAAAGGCAGAATAGAAGCCCACGCCGAACTGGCCGATGATGCTCACATCCTCGGCCTTGGCCTGATCCATCTCCCCCTTAAACTGGTAGGAGCCGGACTTGGCGATGACGCCCAGGTTGTTCTCCGCCTCCTGCAGGGTCATGCCGATGCCGTTGTCGCGCACGGTGAGGGTCCGGGCCTCCTTGTCCACGATCAGGTCGATGTGGAAGTCCTCCCGGTTCATGCCCACCTTCTCATCGGTCAGGGACAGGTAGCAGAGCTTATCGATGGCGTCGGACGCGTTGGAGATGATCTCACGCAGGAAAATCTCTTTGTTCGTATAGATCGAATTGATCATCAGGTCAAGGAGCCGCTTGCTCTCGGCCTTGAACTGTTTTTTGCTCATGTTCGCATTTGCCTCCATGTTAAAATCATAATGAGATATTATACCACATTTTCCCGCGATTTCAACAGAGCGCCGCGGGAATTCTGTATAAATCACGGTAATCAGAAAACGGCGCGCCCGGTGGGCGCGCCGTGCGGACTGTAGACAAACTCTATCGTTGGAAAAAGCCTCGCAGAGTTTTTCGCCTCGGAAGGCGAAAAATGAGTCAAATCCGTTTTTTCCGGGGACATGCGCCTCGGAAAAAACTCTTCTCAGCCCAGAAGTGTGCGAGCGTCTTTTGACGCGAGTGCGCGCGCTGGGCTGTATCCCCTCTGTCGGCAAAGCCTTTTGGCTTTGTCGACAGCTTGAACGGCGCGCCCGGTGGGCGCGCCGTGCGGACAGACCTTGCTGCTCGGTTCCTTACTTTTTCTTCTTGCCGAAGATCCCGCCGCGGCTCATGTCCTCGCCCATGGAGGCCGCAAACTGCCGCAGCAGCTCCTTCTGGGAGCCGGTCAGGCCCCGGGGAACCGCCAGCTTCACGGACACAAACTGATCGCCGCGCCCGCCGCCGCGCAGGGACGGGATGCCCCGGCCGCGCATGCGGAAGGTGGTGCCGGGCTGGGTGCCCTCGGGGATGGTGAGCTTGACCTTGCCGTCCAGGGTGGGGACTTCCACCTCGGCGCCCAGAGCCGCCTGGGCGTAGCTGATCTCCTGCTCCATGTACACGGCGGTACCCTCCCGCTCGAAGATCGGGTGGGGACGCACGGTGATGCCCACCAGCAGATCGCCGGCGGGGCCGCCGTTTAAGCCCGCGTTGCCGCAGCCGGTGATGGGGATGGCCTGTCCGTCGTCGATGCCGGCGGGGACCTTCACGGTCAGCTTGTGGTTGCGGCGGATCTTGCCCATACCCCGGCAGGTCTTGCAGGGCTGGTGGATGATTTTGCCGGTGCCGCGGCACTTCTGGCACGGGCCCGTGGACTGGGCCATGCCGAAAGGCGTGCGCTGGGTGGTGCGAACACTGCCGGTGCCGTGGCAGTCCGGACAGGTCTCCGCGGTGGTGCCGGGGGCGCAGCCGTTGCCCTTGCAGTCCGGGCAGATCTCGATGCGCGGCGCGGTGACCTCCTTCTCGCAGCCGAAGGCGGCCTCCTCAAAGCTGATGTTCAGGCTGGCGCGCACATCGTCGCCCCGGCGCGGCGCGTTGGGGTTGCGCGTGGCGGCGCCGCCGCCGAAAATACTGGAGAAGATATCGCCGAAGCCTCCGCCGCCGAAGATATCGTCAAAGCCGCCGAAGCCCTCAAAACCGCCGCCGTAGCCGCCGCCGGCCGAGGGATCGAAGGCCGCGAAGCCGAACTGGTCGTACTTCTTGCGCTTGTCCTCGTCGGAGAGCACCTCATAGGCCTCGTTGGCCTCCTTGAAGCGCTCCTCGGCGGCCTTGTCGCCGGGATGGGAGTCGGGGTGATTGGCCTTGGCGAGCTTGCGGTATGCTTTTTTTATCTCATCCTGCGATGCGCTCTTGTCTACGCCGAGCACCTCGTAGTAATCACGTTTATCTGCCATAGGATTCTCCTATCAAGAATACTGATAGATTGCGCGTAAATGACGCGCCATGAGGCGGGGATCGCTCCTCGCCTCAGTGGTATGAGTCAATGTCAGTCTCTGTCATTCCGAGGAACCAGTGCTCACACTGGTGACGTGGGAATCCGTCTCTTTTTCGACTGGCCGCCGGGAGTACGGATTGCCACAGCCAGTGTGCGCACTGGCTTCGCAATGACACGCCGTAGCTTGCCTTATTTCTTGTCGTCGTCGACCACGGTGTAATCGGCGTCGTAGTAGTCCTGGCCGTTGCCGCCGTTCTGGCCGCCCTGCTGCTGATACTGGCTGGGATCGAAGCCGGCGCCGGGCTGACCGCCCTGCTGCTGGTACAGCTTCTCGGAGAGCTTATAGAAGCTCTGGGTCAGCTCCTCGGTGGCGGACTTGATGGCCGCGGTGTCGGTGCCGGTGAGGGCGGTCTTCAGGGCCTGGAGCTTGCTCTCGATCTCGCTCTTCTCCGCGGCGTCCACCTTGTCGCCCAGCTCCTCCAGGGTCTTCTCGGTCTGGTAGACCATCTGGTCGCCCTGGTTGCGCACGTCCACCTCTTCCTTGCGCTTGGCGTCCTCGGCGGCGTACATCTCGGCCTCCTTGACGGCCTTGTCGATGTCCTCCTTG
>CAMNKQ010000135.1 GCA_946542465.1 uncultured Clostridia bacterium
GAACCGGTCAGGCTGAGCGCATCGCCTGACCGGTTCCTGTTATCCGCCGGACTGTCCCCATCACAGCCGGAGCGGCTGCGCGAGAGAAACGGGACCTTCCGCAAGTTTTCCTGCGAAAGAATAGCATATTCCCAAGAGAAATAAAAATATCAATTCTGTTGCGTTTTTCATACGTTTTTTGTATACTGGATACAGAACTATTCCGAGGTGAGGCCCTATGGATCTGCGTACGCTGCGTTATTTTGTCACCGCCGCAGAAGAACTCAACATTACCCGGGCGGCCGAACGGCTGAACATGAGCCAGCCACCCCTGTCCAACCAGATCAAAGCCCTGGAGGCAGAGCTGGGAACCACGCTCTTTATCCGCGGCAAGCGCCATCTGAAGCTGACCGAGGCCGGCAGCCTTCTCTACCGCCGGGCCGTACAGCTGCTGGAACTGGCCGAGCAGACCCAGCAGGAGATCCAATCCCTCAACGGCCTGTCCGGCACCGTGAACGTCAGCGTGGTGGACGGCCGCGCGCCTTTTCTGCTGGCCCGCTGGATCGCCGGCTTTCGCGGGGAGTTCCCCGACGTCAAATTCCGGCTTTGGAACGGCAGCGGCGACGAGGTGTTGGAGCGCCTGAACCGGGGCCTGGCCGATGTGGCCGTGGTGGCCGCGCCCTACGACAGCGAGACGCTGGCCGGTTTCCCCGTCAGTCGGGAGCCCTGGGTCGCCATGATCCCCAGAGATCACCCCCTGGCCCGGACGAAGGGCGAGTCCATCCCTCTGAGCAGTCTGGCCAACGAGCCCATCATCGCGCCCATCCGCAGCTCCCGCGTGGAGGCGCTGCGCAGCTGGTTTGCAGAGATCGGCGCCGAGCCCAACATCATCTGCGAGCTGGCCAACTATCTGGACGCGGTGGCCCTGGCCGAGCAGTCCGTGGGCATCTGCATCTTTCCCCAGACCACCTACACCCCCAACCGGATGCTGGTGAAGAAGGTCATCGTCGACTCCGCCCGTCAGGTGGAGTACGCCCTGGTCTGGGCCAAAAAGCAGCGCCACAGCGAGCTGGTGGAGGAGTTCATCAACTTTGTCCGCGACAGCCTGGAGGAGGAAAAGGAGCACAAGCAGCCCTACCACATGCCGGAGCACGAGTACCTCCCGCCGGCGGACACCAAGTATCTGGAATAAAGTGCATTGCCTTGAAGCCCACAACCGTTGGATCGGCTGTGGGCTTCTTGTTTTTTGGCCGCGGCTGGTTTATACTAAATATGAAAGAAAAAACACAGGACAGGAGCGCGTTATGCTGACGAAAGCCTATTACGAAATATTGCTCGATTCCATCCCCGGCGGCACGGGACTCACGGTGGCGGAGCTGATCCACGGCGTGTCCTGGACGGCGGCCATCCTCTCCGACGGCCGGGCCGGCGTCGGGATGCACACCGCGGGGGAGAGCTTTCCCCGCCGTTTTGACACGCTGGCAGGCCGCCCGCTCAAGGAGGCCGCCGAGGCCCTGCTCTCCTGGAACCTGGAGGAGGCCAGCGAGGGCATGGCCGTCGTCAACGCCTGGTTCAACCGGCCCGAACACGCCGAGGCTCTCGGCGGCTTCTATACCTCCAGCGCGCTGGAGGGGATCGATTTGCAAGGGCGCACCGTCGGCTTTGTGGGCCATCTGGTCAGCCACAGCGGCATCACGGAGGAACTGCTGAGCCCGGCCAAAGCCTGGTACATTCTGGACCGGGAGCCCAAGCCCGGCGACTATCCGGACAGCGCCTGCGAATACCTGCTGCCCGACTGCGACCTGGTGGTCGTCACCGGCAGCGCCGCCATCAACAAGACCATGCCCCGCATCCTGGAGCTGAGCCGGAACGCGGAGATCGTATTGACCGGGCCCTCGGTCAGCCTGTGCCCGGCCCTGCTGGAGGCCTTCCCCATCCGCCGCCTCAACGGCCAGGCCATTGTGGAGCCGGAGGCCATGGCCAAAACCATCGTGGAAAAGCGCTGCTCGGTCAACGCCTTCTCCCGGCACTATACCCTGGACAAGACATGATCGACACCGTCAATCTCCTGTGCCTTTTTCTGCTGGCCGCGCTGGTGATTGGGGCTCTGCTGGGGAAACCGCGGGCCGCGGACACGCCCCTGTCCCGCCGGGCCCGGCTGCTTCTCTGGGCGCTGATCCTGCTGCTGAGCTGTCTCCGGCTCTATGGCTTCGGTTCGATCCCCGGCGGCATGAACCAGGACGGGGCCATGGCGGCGGTGGACGCGCTGGCCCTGGCCGACCACGGCACGGACCGCTTCGGCACCTGGCTGCCCGCCCATTTCACCGCCTGGGGCTATGGGCAGATGAGCGTGCTGCTCAGCTACTGCATGGTGCCCTTTATCAAGCTCTTCGGCCTCTCGGTTTGGACGGCCCGGCTCCCGCTCCTGCTCTGGAGTCTGGGCGGTATGGCCGCGGCCTATGCCTTTCTGCGCCTCTGGCGCGGGGAGCGCGCCGCGCTGCTCGGCCTGTTGTTTCTGGCGGTGGACCCCTGGCACTTCATGCAGAGCCGCTGGGCCCTGGACTGCAATCTCTTTCCCCATCTGTTTCTGATCGGCCTGGCCTTGCTGGCGTATGGCCGCCGCCACCGCTGGGCTCTCTACCTATCCATGCTGCCCTTCGCCCTGTGCATGTACAGCTATGGTGTGTCCTTTGTGATGGTGCCGCTCTTTCTGCTGCTGGCGGTGCTTGCGCTTCGCGTCCCCCTGCGGCGGGCGCTGCTGTGCGCGCTGCTCTATCTGGGCCTCTCCTGGCCCATCTACGGCACGATGCTCATTAACGCCCTGGGCTGGGAGACCCTCTCCCTCCCCTTTGTGACTCTGCCCTTTTTTCCAGGCAGCGTCCGCTCGGGCGATATCCTGTTCTTCTCCGGGCACATGGGGACTCAGCTTTTACAGAATTTCAAAGCTCTCTGGCGCGTCGGCTTTCTGCAGCGGCCCGATCTGATCTGGAACGCCATCGACGGCTTCGGCACGGTCTATCTCTGCTCCGCGCCGCTGCTGCTCTACGGTCTGGGGCTTACGCTGCGGGACGCGAGCCGCGATAGATCGCCGGAGGCCCGGCTGCTGCTGCTCTATTGGCTCTGCAGTCTGGTGCTGGGAGTGTGCATCAACAACGTCAATGTAAACCGGCTGAACATCCTCTTCTACGCCAACATCCTGCTGATCGTGCGCGGGATGGAGGGGCTGCTGGCCTTCCGGCGGGAGACGGCCGCGGCGCTGCTGGGCTGCTACGGGCTCTGCGCCGCCCTCTTCTTCGGGCAGTACTTCACGTCCTGGGCCGAGCGGATGGAATCGGTCTTCTTCGCCGACTTCCTTGACGCCGTGACTTATGCCGGTGAGCAGGACAGCGAGCGCTATTTCATCACCCCGGACAGTCAATACACCGGCAGCGCCAATGTGAGCGAGATCCTGACCCTGTTCGCCCACCGGATCGACGCGCTGTATTTTCAGGGCAAAAGCGGAGAGGAGCCGCCCTACTCCCTGCGCTATCAGTACCGCAACCCGGACTTTGCCCAGCTGGAGGGGCAGCCCGGCTCCGTCAGCTGTGTGGTCCGGGCCGGGACCCCGGCTCCGGAGGATTGGGCCTTGCATGAATTCGGAAGCTATTGGGTCTATACGAAAGAAGGATAAA
>CAMNKQ010000136.1 GCA_946542465.1 uncultured Clostridia bacterium
CAGCTCTACGGCGAGAGCGAGGGCAAGGACGGCAAGGGCATCTTCCCCGCCTCCGTGGAATTCACGGCAGACCTCCACTCCATGGGCCAGTACATCCAGGCCGGCCGCCGCAGTCTGATGGAGTCCGTGGTGCGCTTTGACCACAGCCGCACCGCCTTCCTCTTCCCCAACGACGCGCAGAACGCCGACGGCCTGAACTATCTGGCCGGCCGCGACATCGCCGAGATCGCCAACATCGCCGCCGACGCGGTGCGCGATGCCCATGTGACCGGCGGCGTGCCCAACATGGTCATCCATGTGGAGAAGCGGGACGAGGCCGGCTTTGCCTCCCTGGTCTGCTTCTTTGAGCTGGCCTGCGCCATCTCCGGCTACATGTCCCGGGTCAATCCCTTCGATCAGCCGGGCGTGGAGGCCTACAAGAAGAACATGTTCCGCATGCTGGGCAAGCCCGGCGCGGTCTGATTTGCCCCTATATCTGCTGCCGGCGGCGCAAAGGCGCCGCCGGTTTTCCTTTCCGCTTCTTCCTTGACAGACGCGCCCATTGCTATTACAATGCTCTCTGCGTAAAATGTCCTATTTTTCAGCATAAAGGAGTAGAAACATGAAAAAGCTATTTGGCTCGCTTCCCTTCCGCCTGATTCTGGCCCTGGTCTTCGGTATCCTGCTGGGTCAGGTCTTCGGCGAGGGTCCCATGAAGGTCGTGGTCTCGCTGCAGTATGTCTTCGGCCAGTTCATCACCTTCTGCGTGCCGCTCATTATCATCGGCTTCATCGCCCCCTCTATCACCCGCATGGGCAACAACGCCACCAAGATGCTGAAGCTGGCGGTCGTTCTGGCCTATCTCAGCTCCATCTGCGCCGCCTTCATGAGCACCGCCGCCGGTTACGGCCTAATCCCCCATCTGGCCATCGTCACCGACGTGGAAGGTCTGAAAGAGCTGCCGCCGGTGGCTTTTCAGCTGAACATCCCGCAGATCATGCCGGTCATGAGTGCGCTGGTCTTCAGCGTTCTGATCGGTCTGGCCGCCGTGGGCACCAAATCCAGGCTCACCTGCGATCTGCTGGAGGAGTTCCAGCAGATCGTCCTGTCCATCGTGACCAAGGCGATCATCCCCCTGCTGCCCCTCTACATCTGCGCCACCTTCTGCAACCTGAGCTATGAGGGCATGATCACCCGGCAGCTGCCCGCCTTTGTGGAGATCATCCTCATCGTCATGGCCGGGCACTACATCTGGCTGGCGGTTCTGTATCTGATCGCCGGGGCCTATTCCGGCAAGAACCCCTTGGAGGTCGTGCGTCACTACGGCCCGGCCTATCTGACCGCCGTGGGCACCATGTCCAGTGCCGCCACCCTCTCCGTCGCTCTCGACTGCGCCCGCAAGAGCAAGGTGCTGCGCCGGGATCTGGTGGACTTCGGCATTCCCCTCTTTGCCAACATCCATCTCTGCGGCTCCGTGCTGACGGAGGTCTTCTTCTGCATGACCATCTCCAAGATGCTCTACGGACAGCTGCCCAGTCTGGGAACGATGATCCTCTTCTGCCTGCTGCTGGGCATCTTCGCCATCGGCGCCCCCGGCGTGCCGGGCGGCACGGTCATGGCCTCCCTGGGCCTGATCACGGGCGTACTGATGTTCGACGACGCCGGCACCGCCCTGATGCTGGCCATCTTCGCCCTGCAGGACAGCTTCGGCACCGCCTGCAACGTCACCGGCGACGGCGCCCTGACCCTCTTCCTCACCGGCTATGCGGAGAAACACCACATCACCAAGGGCAAGATCATGGAGTGATTCTCCCACACACATACCAAAACTCCGGCCTCGCTTAATCTCTGAGGTCGGAGTTTTTCTATCTATGTAAAGTTCTTAGCTCTGGACAAGGATACTGTATCATGTTATCATAGTAACAGCATTTATTGCAAAATACGATTCAGGAGGAAACCGCTATGAAAAACATTTCCCGCCGGGACTTTCTGAAGGGCACCGTCGCCACCGCCGCTGCTCTCAGTCTGACCGGCATCACCACCGCCTTTGCCGACGACGCCGCGGCCGAGGAAAAGGAAGTTTTGACCCCCGATGTCGTCATTGACACCGAAGCCGTCGTCGTCGGCTGCGGCGCCGCCGGCCTGCAGGCCGCGCTGGTGCTGGCCGCCGCCGGCAAGAAGACCGTCCTGCTGGAGAAGGGTCCCACCTGCGGCACCGCCAACGGCGCCGTTGCCGGCGGTCCCGCCCTGGCTGAGACCCGCGTCCAGGCCGAGGAAAACGCCACCGTCTCCGCCGAGACCCTGTACAACTGCGAGTACGGCTTCTCCCGCGGCACCGTCAACGGCTCCCTGCTCCGCAAGTGCACCGATCAGGGCGAGCGCGTTGTCTCCAACTTCATTGACAACGGTGTCAACATGGACCTGCGCATCGACGCCTACGGCATGGGCTTCCGCGCCCGCCATCGCTTCCTGAACGCCGACAAGTCCGCCCAGATCGCCGGCCCGGGCCGCTTCCAGCCCCTGGTCGACAAGTTTGTGGCCGACGGCGGTGAGTTCTTCACCGACCGCGAGGCTGTCCAGCTCATCAAGGACGGCGACGCTGTCACCGGCGTCATCGTCAAGAACAACGCCGACAACCTTGTCGAGCAGTACAACGCCAAGGCCATCCTGATCGCCACCGGCGGCTATGCCGGCAATGCCGAGCGCATCAAGCAGATCTACGGCGATATCGAAGTCTGGCCCCTCTGCAACGTGCTCTCCACCGGCCAGGGCTTTGACATGGTCATGGAGGCCGGCGGCATCGCTGACCGCAACTGGGCGCTCTGCTGCAACGAGTTCGGCGGCGCCAACCACAAGATCCCCGACAAGCCGGGCGCTGCCATGGCATTTGCCAACCAGGCCCAGAAGTTCGCCATCTACGGCGGCCTGATCGTCAACAAGAACGGCGACCGCTTTATGAACGAGCAGTATCTGTCCGACCGCCCGCTGGCGCTCGGCGGTGAGATGAGCCTGCGCGAGGGCAAATACTATGCCGTCGTCGACGAAGAGATGTATGAGACCTGCCGTGACGCGGGCGTGTACGCCTACTTCGGCAGCCCCGCCGACTGGTACGTCGCGCAGCAGACCGGCGCCCAGCAGGCCGCCGTGCTCGACCGTCTGGATGACGAGATGAGCGCCGCCATCGAGCAGGATTGGGCCTTCAAGGGCAGCCTGGCGGAGTGCGCGGAGCACTTCGGTCTGGCCCACCTGGAGGACACCGTCGCCGCCTACAACGCTCTGTGCGAGGCCGGCAAGGACGAGCAGTTCTTCAAGAGCGATTACCTGCTGAAGGCTCTCAGCGGCGACACCTTCTATGTGGTCGAGTACGAGCCCTCCATCTGGAGCACCTTCGGCGGCGTGAAGACCGACGATTACTGCCGTGCCCTGGCCGCTGACCAGAGCGTCATCAAGGGCCTGTACGTGGCCGGCGTTGACAACGGCAGCCTCTACTGCAGCCCCTACTACGAGAACGAGGGCGCTTCCCTCGGTATCGCCTATACCAGCGGCATCGTGGCCGGCGACTGCATGGTGGAGTTCCTGAACGCCTGATTTCCCTT
>CAMNKQ010000137.1 GCA_946542465.1 uncultured Clostridia bacterium
CGGGCTTCCCGAGGGAAGCCCGGTTTCTGCGTCTCTCTTGCTCCACTATATGAGCCGGGTGGGGGAGATATGAGGCAGGGGAGAGATAGGGAAAAAGGGCTTGTCAGTTCAGAGGCCGATCTCCCGACTGGAAAGGCCCAGGCGGTAGCCCTGGGGCGTGAAGCCGGTGGCCTCCCGGAAGACCTTGCCGAAATAGCTGAGACTGTGGAAGCCGCAGGCTCCCGCAATCTCCCGCAGGCTGGTATCCGGCTGCTCCATCAGCAGCACCTTGGCCCGGTGGATGCGGATACGCCGCAGATAGCGGGAGATCGTCTCTCCGGTGGCCGCTTTAAAAAGACTGCAGAGGTACTCCGGCGTGCGCCGGAAATGCGCGGCCAACTCGTCCAGGGAAACATCCTCCGAATAATGATCCTCCAGATAGAGGATCATCTCTTTTTCCAGGCCCGTGGCCTCCGCGTATCGGCTGTCCGTAAGCCGGGTGAGGGATTGGGAAAAATCCAGAAGCAGGGAATAGAGCTCCTTGGAGCTCAGGAGAGCGGAATCGCGCCGCTTCCTGCTGCCGAAGCAGCGCCTGGGCTTCTTTGACAACGAGGGGCGTTACCGGCTGGAGGACGGCGAGTTCCGCATCTTTGTGGGCGGCAGCTCCCGCAAGCTGCTGGAGCAGAGCGTGTCGCTCCGCTTTGCCCGCTGAAGCGAGACAGAAAACCGAAAAACGGGGCAGGAGCTGCGGCTCCTGCCCCGTTTAATACTGATATCTGATAGGAAGGTCGGAAATGATTTTCGAGCCAGAATTGCGCCAGACAAGGCGGACTCGGGCTGAGCATAATGGAGATATATGGTCAAGGAAAGGGCTCCCATCAAAGCGCCGGCTTTGATGGGAAGAGGAGGCGCAGCGAAGGGAGCGAGCTTTCGTGATGCTTCACGGAAGCGAGACGATCCGGAGCTTGTGCCGACGAAACGCAGTATGGCAGTTTTCTGGCCGGAAAGAATCCGAGATTTCTATCAGATATCAGTATAATAGGCTCAGGGAGAGAAATGCGCGCCCGGCCCTTGCCAAAGGGGGCCCGGAGCCGATATAATAAACCGGAATGATGAATGCCTTGATCGGAAGGCATAGCGATGCTTGGGAAGAGAGTGTGAACATGGAAGAGAGAATCAGCATGGAACGGGCGATCGAACTGATCCGCCGGACGGCCCGGTGCACGGCCATGGAGACGATCCCGGTCACCCGGGCACACGGACGTGTGCTGGCGGAGGCGGTCCTCGCGCCTCTTGATCAGCCGCCCTTCCCGCGCTCGCCGCTGGACGGCTATGCCTTTCACGCGGCAGACGTCGCCGGGGCCAGCCGGGAGAAGCCGGCGCGCCTGCGGGTCGTGGAGACCGTCTACGCCGGGGGCTGGACGGAGAGAGAGCTGCAGCGGGGCGAGGCGGTCTGCCTCATGACCGGCGCGCCGATCCCCGCGGGCTGCGACTGTGTGATTCGCCGGGAGGACACCGACAACGGCCGGGACTGGGTTAACATCTATCAGGAGCTGAAGCCCTGGAGCAATTACTGCTTCGCCGGGGAGGACTTTCAGGCGGGGGCGGAGCTGCTGCCCGCCGGGACGAAGCTCAACGCCGTCGCCCTGGGCGTGCTGGCCGCGGCCGGACTGGAGCGGGAGGACGTACATGTCAGCGTCCGGCGCACTCTCCGCTGCGCGGTTTTCTGCACCGGGGACGAGCTGGTCAGCAACGCGGTGCACCCCCTGCCGCCGGGAAAGATCTATTCCGCCAATGAGACGGTGCTCCGCGCCCGGCTGACGGAGCTGGGGATGGCGCTTCTCAACAGTACCGGGCTCTGCCCGGATGAGCCGGAGCTGCTGGCCCAGCGGATCCGGGAGGCGGCGGAGACGGCGGATGTGATCTTCACCACCGGGGGTGTGTCCGCCGGGGACAAGGACATCCTGCATGAGACCCTGCCTCTGCTGGGCGCCGAGCGCATCTTCCGCGGTCTGCGGATGAAGCCGGGCTCTCCCATGATGCTCTCGGTCTATCATGGCGTGCCGATCCTGTCCCTGTCCGGCAATCCCTTTGCCGCCTATGCCAACTTTGAACTCTTCGGGCGCGAGCTTCTCTCCGCCCTCTGCGGCACGGAGGAACTGCTGCCGCAGGTCTTTGCCGCAAGGCTTGCCACGGATTTTCCCAAGGCCAGCAAGGGGCGGCGCTTTGTCCGCGGCTGCTTCCGCGACGGCCGCGTCACCCTTCCTGAGGGCCACTCCTCCGGGCAGCTCAGCTCCGCCGTGCGCATCAACTGCCTGGTGGATATCCCGGCCGGGAGCGGGCCGCTGACAGCGGGTGACACGGTGATGGTGCATCTGCTATGAGCGGACAGAAGGTGCTCGCGGTTTCCGGCGTGAAGAACTCCGGAAAAACCACCCTGATCGAGGCGCTGATCCCGGCGCTGGGGCGGCGCGGCGTCTCGGTCGCCACCGTCAAGCATGACGGCCACCGCTTTGAGGCGGATCGGCCCGGGACCGACAGCTGCCGCCATCTCGCTGCCGGGGCTATGGGGTCGGCGGTCTTTGACGGGGAGAAGTTCCAACTGGTGAAGTTCGCGCCAGTGAGCGAGCAGGAACTGATCGCCCTCTTTTCCGAGGCGGATCTGATCCTGCTGGAGGGCTTCAAAGCCTCCGCCTGGCCCAAAATCGAGCTCGTACGGAGCGCGGTGTCCCAGCGGCCGGTCTGCGAGGGAGTGTCGCTTCTCGCCCTCGTGACGGATGTGGTCGGCCTCTCCGCAGAGGTCCCGGTGTTCGATCTCAACGACGTGGAAAAGCTGAGCGATTTTCTCCTCGCCTGGATGGACGAAGCGTGAGAGAGGGAGGTGAGAGCCATGGGTGATAAAAACACCGTCTCCGCCGTTGTGCTTGCGGGCGGCTATGCCAGCCGCATGGGCCGGGACAAGGCGGAGCTGGACTTTCACGGCCGCAGCTTTGTGCAGCATCAGGCGGAAAAGCTGAAGGCATTGGGCATTACGGACATTCTGCTCTCCGGCTACACAAAGCCCCTTGAAGGGGCGCGGCTCGTCCCCGACGTCTATCCCCACCGGGGACCTCTCAGCGGCATCCACGCAGCGCTGCTGGCGGCGGAACATCCGCGGCTGCTGGTGCTGGCCGTGGATACGCCGCTGGTACCCCTCTCTCTGCTGGAGGAGCTGATCGAGGCACACCGGGCGGGCGTCACGCTGGTGACAGCCGATGGAAAATGGGAACCGCTGATCGGCGTCTACGATACCGCGCTCGCGCCCGTGTGCGAGCGGCTTCTCCGGGGGGAGGACAGTTCCCTCCGCACCCTCCTCCGGGAGAGCGAGCTTCACACTGTGGCCTATTACGGGGATCCGAGGCTGCTCCTCAACTGCAATACGCCGGAGGATTACCGCAGACTATGCGATTGTTACGATAAAAGGCATGAAAACAGGGAGCTGTGATCCATCACAGCTCCCAGTGGCTATTGAAGGGAAATCAGGCGTTCAGGAACTCCACCATGCAGTCGCCGGCCACGATGCCGC
>CAMNKQ010000138.1 GCA_946542465.1 uncultured Clostridia bacterium
GAAAACGCATACTCCGGAGGAATGCCATGGAACGCAAACAGGTGATCGAAGATCTGGGCGTTCGGATCGAGACTCTGACTCGCCTGCATATCCGCCATGGGCTGCACACCACGGCACATTTCCAGGCTCACAAGCAGGATATTGCCGACTACATCAAAGAGCACGAGATCGACATCCGTTCGGAGCTGGATCCCATCTCGCTGAATCTCTATCGCAGGCACTTTGAATAGAGAAAGCAATCCCCGTCGGGTCGGCAGACCTGACGGGGATTTGTTTTACAGCAGGGTCACGCCCGCCTTGGCGCAGGTTTCCAGGGTCTCGTCGTCCCAGATGGAGGCCTGGACCTCGCCGATGTGGGCCTTGCCCAGCAGCAGCATGGAGAGCCGGCTCTGGCCGATGCCGCCGCCGATGGTGAGGGGCAGCTCGCCGTTCAGGAGCGCCTTGTGGTAGGGCAGCTTTTTCCGCTCCTCGCAGCCGGAAAGGCGCAGCTGCTTTTCCATGGCGGCCGGGTCCACGCGGATACCCATGGAGGAGAGCTCAAAGGCGCAGCCCAGCAGCTCGTTCCATACCATGATATCGCCGTTGAGTGTCCAGTCGTCATAGTCGGGGGCGCGGCCGTCGTGGGGCCTGCCGGAGCGCAGCGCCCCACCGATGCCGATCAGGAAGGCGGTCTTGTGCTCCTTGAGGTAGGCGTTCTCCCGCTCCTTGGGCGTGAGATCGGGGTACATGTCCTCCAGCTCCTGGGTGGTGATAAAGCTGACCCGGCGCTCCAGCTTGCCCAGAGGCTGCAGCTGGGGATAGATGGCCTGGATGGTGTCCTGGGTATCGCAGATGGCGGTCACGATATCCATGACGGTGAGCTTCAGATAGTCCAGGTTCCGGTTCTCCGGCAGGATCACCTTTTCCCAGTCCCACTGGTCCACGTAGACGGAGTGGAGGTTGTCCAGCACGTCCTCATCCCGGCGGATGGCGTTCATATCGGTGTAAAGGCCCTTGCCCGGGAAAAAGCCGTAGCGCTTGAGGGCCATGCGCTTCCACTTGGCCAGGGACTGCACCACCTGGGCCGTGTGGTTGGAGCGGAGGATATCGAACTCGACCTTGCGCTCCACGCCGTTCAGGTCGTCGTTCAGGCCGGAATTCTTATCCACGAACAGCGGGGCCGAGACCCGGTGCAGATTCAGCAGCGCGCCCAGCCGATCCTCAAACAGGCGCTTGAGCAGGCTGATGGCCTTCTGCGTGTCGTAGATGTCCAGACGGCTTTGATAGCCCTCGGGAATGAATGTGGCTTGCATAATGAATCCCCCTTAGCGAATAATCTCCTGTTGCCAAACACGTCCTCTATTGATCAAGGAACAAGTCCATGATCTGCTGATAATAGCCCTCCGCATTTTTGCGGAATTTCTTCTCGATGCTGCGGGCCTGGGCCTCATCGGCGCAGAGCAGGCGCATCCGGATGATCTCGCCCTTGCCGTCGCCCATGGCCAGCTCCACCGTGCAGCCGTCCTCCCCCATCTCGTGGCGGGCGGTGATCATGGCGGCGCGGCGCAGCCGCTCCTCCACCGGGGCCAGCAGCTTCAGCGCCTTGCTGCGCACGGAATAGGGCAGGCTGCTCTCCACGGCGTCGGCGTTGCGGGCGCCCTTCTCGGTGATGGAGAAGCCCTCCTCATCCTCGGCGATGTGGCCGGTGGCCACCAGCTCGCTCAGGCAGTCGCTGTAATCAAAATAGCCGATGCCGTCGTCACACTGGCACAGCTCCAGCAGCGTCTCGGGATCCACGCTCCCGGGCAGGCGCCGCAGAATAAACAGGATCAGGATCTTGATATCCAGCTTATCGTGAATGAATCCAAAATTATCCATGTCCGCCTCCTGTTTCCATTAATATACGGATTATACTTCATGAAAGTGAAGTTTTCAAGGGGGATCCCTCCGCTTTGCGCCCACAGGCAAAGCTTTGGCTATGAAAGCGCCCCGCGTTGGGGTATGATAATGAGGCAACAGGCATCAGGCATCAGGCATTAGGGGAAAGAGCTTATACACTGTCGCCGGATCATAAGCGCCTTTCGCAAATTCTCCCTTTCGGGCGCGGGAGGGAACATTTCGGTTATTGACCCGGGCGCGGCGATTCGGTATAATAATGAAAAAGATACGATCCACGTCTCCTCTCTCCTTCCCCTGTCGCGGCGGGGAGGCGTGTTGTGTGCATTGGATAAGAAGAAAGGCAGCGAACACAGATGCTCAGCTTCACCAGTTTTACCTCGTTTGACGAGCTTCGACAGCTGCAGGACTATCTGGTATTGAGTCTGCAGACCGGCGGGCCGGATCCGGAGACGGATCCGATCCGCTGCCTCGGCATGCTGCGTGTCGAGGGGCGGGAGATCGTCAACCGCTCCCATACCTATCTGGATCCCGAGGCCGTCCCCGCGGGGGACGCAAGGCCGGTTTTGCGGCCGGAGCGCCTGGCGGCCAGCCTTGCGAAGCTGCTCCCCGGCTCGGTGCTGGTGGTTTCAGACGGGGATCTGGCCTTTCTGCAGGCCCTGCTGGCGGATACCAGGGCCGCCGGGGAGGTCTGCTGTCTGGACCCGGCTTTTCTGCTCGGCATCGTGTTTCCGGAGCTGGAGGGCAGCAGCACGGAGGAGGCCGCGAAGGCCCTCTTCCTCCGCGTTGAGGAGGAAACCCCCGTGCTGGCCGACTGTGAGCGGAAGCACCGGATCCTGCAGGCCTGCCTCAGCACCGCCGAGGCGCGGGAGGACGAGGAAGCGGAGCCGGAGGTCGAGGAGGAAGGCCCGGCAGAGGAGGAAGAGGAAGCGGCCGAGGCGCCGCGGCATAAGCCCCGTCCCTCTTCCGGCGGCGGGCGTCGGCGGCGGAAACGCCCCGAGCCCATGACCGACGAGGAGAGCGTGTGGCTGGTCGCCTGCATCGCCGCCTTCATCGCGGCGCTGCTCTACATCCCCTCGGTCACCACGGCGCTCTATCTGCTGGCCGCGGTGCTCTTCTGCCCCTGGCGCGTGCTGCGCAGAGGGCTGCGGCAGTTTAGGCTTGAGGGCTGGAAGCTGGCGGTCCTGGGGGCGGCGCTGTGCGCGGCGGCCTTCCTGCTCCGTCCGGCCCACGAACCCAAGACCCGCAGCGCCGACGCCGACCGGCCCCCCGCCTTCATCATCCTCTCCTGGGATGAGCCGGGCGACTACGGCACGGAGGCCACCCGCTCCGACGGCGAGAACTACATCGAATTTCACATTCCCACCGGCGTGTACCGGGTGCTCAACAACAACACCGCCTCTGCGGTGGTCTCCGTCTTTAACGACGGGGAGGACCCCGCCACGGACAAGAGCAGCTATTCCGCCACCATCATGACCAGCAAATCCCGGGAGTTCACCCTGGATGAGGAGCAGTACTTCACCATCTCCCAGGGTTCGGAGGACGTGATTTTCCAGTATCTGTCCGAGGTGCCCGAGGAAGTGATCGTGGAGGAGACCGACGATCCCAACGTGACCAAGGTGGAGCACGTGGTCAAGTACGTCAACGGCAC
>CAMNKQ010000139.1 GCA_946542465.1 uncultured Clostridia bacterium
GCTCATATAGTGGAGCAAGAGAGACGCAGAAACCGGGCTTCCCTCGGGAAGCCCGGTTTGCGTTTAACAGGGAGTGTGGTCTGCTTATGCACAGGGAGAGCATCGAGGAGCGGGCAGCCGCCATGGCCGCCTGGATCCTGGAAAATAATACCACCGTCCGCGCTGCCGCCGCGGTTTTCGGCGTCAGCAAATCCACCGTACATAAAGACCTGGTCGAGCGGCTGCCACGCGTCAACGCGGCGCTCTATCGCCAGGTGCGGGAGCTGCTCGACCGGAACAAGGCCGAACGCCACATCCGCGGCGGCCTCGCCACCCGGCGCAAGTACCGCGGAGACGCGTTTACAGAAAGCGGTCCAGATACTGGGACAGCTTCTCCATCTGCTCCTTGAGGCGGCGCCGCTGATCGGCGATCTCTTCCATCAGCTCATCCCGGCTGCGGAGGGCCCCCTGGACGATCTCATCCCGGCTGCGGCGCGCCTCCTCCATCAGCTGGCGCTGCGCCTCCCGCCGGCGGTTCCGAAAGTCCATGAGCGAGGCCATGCCGCGGAGGAAATCGTCCGTGGCCGTCTCATGCCGGGGATAGAGACCGCTGCGGTAGTTCTCGATCACCGCGCCGTAGCGCTCGTAAGCCCCGGCCACCGCCGTCTCCCAGGAGATATAGATGTTTGTCTGGGCGCCCTCGCCCACGCGCTTCATGGCCTCCGGCGCGGCCAGCAGCTCCCGCAGCTTGGCCGCCATGGAGTCCGCGTTTTCCTCGATCAGAAAGCCGCTGATCCCGTCGTCCACGTCCTCGGCCGCGCAGCTGCCCGCCACCAGGACGCTGGCCAGGCCGCAGGCCGCCGCCTCGCGCACGACGAGGCCATTGGTGTCAAAGGTGGAGGGAAAGAGGAAGAGATCCGCCCGGCAGTACCAGGCGCGGATGCGCTCCCGGTCCCGGATGGGCTCGGAGAAGAGCACCGTCCCGTCCAGCCCCAGCTCGTGGGAATAGGCCACGATCTCCTCCTTGTCGCCGCCGGCGCCTACAAAGGCCATGCGGAAGTCCCGGCCCTCCTCCTTCAGGAGCTTCAGGGCATCCAGGATGATCCGGATCCCCTTGTACCACATCATGCGGCCCACGAACAGGAACACCGGCAGCCCTTCCGGCAGATCGAAGCCCGCCGTCACCTCGTCGATCAGGGCCTCGTCCACCCGGCCCTGGGGGAAGTCCACGCCGTTGGGCATCACGCGGTAGTCGCCCTGATAGCCCAGCTTGCGCAGGTTCTCCCCCGCGCCGCGGCTGACCGTCCAGACCTCGTCGCAGGCGGTGATGTTGGCCACCAGCAGGGCCGCGGCCTCCTCCTGCAGAAGCTTGCTGCTCACGGCGTTGGCGATGTCGATGTCAAACTTGGTGTGATAGGTGAAGACCACCGGCTTGTTGATCTGCTCCCGCAGGCCGCGGGCCAGCAGAGTCGAGGTGATGGGGCAGTGGCTGTGGATGATATCAAAGCCGCGCTTCTCCAGATCCTCCATCAGGTCCGGAGCAAAGGGCACGCCCGCCCGGTAGCCCACCAGCTTGGTGGTGTCGAGGCTGGGATAGCGCAGCACCGGATAGGGATAGACGGAGTCGTCCGCGTCCGGATAGTAGGGCGTGACCACGGCGGCCGAACCGTGCTCACGGGTGATGATATCGGCATAGTTGGTGACGGCGTTGGCCACGCCGTCGATGGCGGGGGGAAACGAGTCGTTCATCAGACAGACCTTCAGTTTTTCCATGGCGTCCTCCTGCGGCGATTGATCGTGGTTTCGCTCTATTATAAAAGTCTATCGCGGCCTTGGCAAGATAAAATTGCACCGAATGTCCGTGGCCCGGCACCGAAGCGCCGGGCCGCGGCTTTTTGTTTCCCTCGGTTTTCTCCTTTGCTGTAGTGAAGTGCCCCAAGGTGAACCGATTTATGAGGCAAATATTTTTACTTTTTCTCTTTTCTGCATCGAATCGGGAGCAAAGTTTTTCCGTATTCGTCAGAATGGTTTTATTTCTTCAAAATTCTTGTGCACTTTGATGGTTGCAAAGCTCTGGACATCAATGCTAAAATGGTACTGGAAAAAAGTCGCGGTTTTTGTCAATTCTTCACAGAACAAACGGAGAGGCGCAGCCATGAAAAAAGTCTATGTGTTGATCGGGAATTACGGCAGCGGCAAAACCGAGCTGGCGCTCAATTTTGCCTTCAAGGCCGCCGAGGCCGGCAAGCGTACGGAGCTGCTGGATCTGGACATGGTCAACACCTACTTCCGCCTCACCGAGCGCGGCAAGATGACCCAGATGAAGGAGATCCGCCTGGTCGCCCCCAACTTCGCCTGTGCCGGTATCGAGACTCTGTCCCTGCCGGCCGAAGTGGCTTCCGCCTTTGCCATGGACTGGGACACCGTCATCTTCGACGTGGGCGGCGACGCCGTTGGCGCCACGGCGGTGGGCCGTTACCATCAGGATTTCATGGAGCTGGAGGATGGGGCGCTGGAGGTTTTGAACGTGGTGAACATCCGCCGTCCCCTGGCCGGATCCGTGGAGCGGATCATCAAGCTCCAGGAGGAGATGCAGATCCACTCCCGCCTGAAGATCACCGGCATGATCAACAACACCAACCTCGCCGGCATGACCACGGAGGCGGAGCTGCGCGACGGCTATGAGATGATCCGCGAGGTGTCGGAGCGCACCGGCGTCCCCGTGGCCTACACCTCCGGCAAAAAGCAGTTTTTGGACGGCTTCCTGGCCGAGGGGCACGACCCGAAGTACATCGGCACCCCCATCGCCATCGACACCTACATGCAGCGCGACTGGGATTCCTGGATCCACAGTCTGGGCGACAATCCCAGCAACCCCCGGCCCGGCGTGTATTACCGGACGGACATGGCATAATTTGTTTTTCCCCGTCAGGTGACGGTTTTTAGATTTGTTTAACAGCAAAATCATAAAAGGAAAAGAGGTAAAATCATGGTAAAGGTCACAATCAATGAGATTGTCTGCAAGGGCTGCGGCCTGTGCGTACGGGCATGTCCCAAGAGTGTGCTGGCCCTTTCCAAAACCAAGCTCAACGCCAAGGGCTATCACCCCGCTGAGGTAGCAGTCCCCGAAGCATGCATCGGCTGCGCGTCCTGCGCGCGGACCTGCCCGGACGTGGCAATCCGGATCGAAAAGGAATAAGGAGGAATCGAACATGGCATTAACTCTTATGAAGGGGTCCGAAGCGATCGCTGAGGCTGCCATTCGAGCCGGCGCCCGTTTCTTCTTTGGTTACCCCATCACTCCGCAGACGGAGATCCCCGAGTACATGTCCGCCCGTATGCCCGAGATCGGCGGCTGCTATCTGCAGGCCGAGAGCGAAGTGGCGGCAATCAATATGGTGTACGGCGCTGCCGGTACCGGCGCCCGCGTCATCACCTCTTCCTCCTCTCCCGGCGTCAGCCTGAAGCAGGAGGGCATCTCCTACGCCGCCGGCGCTCAGCTGCCCTGCGTGATCCTGAACGTCATGCGCGGCGGCCCCGGT
>CAMNKQ010000140.1 GCA_946542465.1 uncultured Clostridia bacterium
ATCGTATCTGTCAGCGGCAACAATGGTTGCGGTGTTTGCTTGATAGCAAATACGGGTTTGATTCCGTTAAAGATTTCGTGGGCTTTATCCCCCTGGATGAACTGATAAAACAGGAAACGGCATGTCCCCAAAGTCATGCCGTCCCTGCAAAACACTATAATACTGTTTTACTACACCCGCCCGTCGGCGGGTGCTTTTTTGCGTTCATTCAGTTGAGCAGGGAACGGATGGCCGCTCGGCCCGCCTCGATGAGAAGGGAGGCGTCCATGGAGTAGGTGATGCTGTCATAGCCCATGGCCAGGTCGGCCCGGGCGATGGCCGGATCCGCCGCATAGATCAGCGATGGCTTGCCCGCCGCCTGGCAGACCGCCTGGATGCGCCGCAGGGCCGCCAGGAAATCCGGGTGGTCAAACTGCCCCGGGATACCCATGGCGGTGGAGAGATCATAGGGCCCGACAAAGATGCCGTCGATGCCCGGCAGGGCCACGATCTCCTCCAGATGCTCCAGGCAGCCCAGGCTCTCACACTGGGGGATTAGCATGGTCTCCCGGTTGGCCGTCTCAAAGAGAGCGGGCAGGCCGTGCCGGGCGTAGTCCTCCTGCCAGAAGCCGGTGCCCGCGCTGCCGGAGACGCCTCGCTCCCCTAAAGGCGCATACTTTCCGTAGCGGACCACCGCCTCGGCCTCCTCCACGCTGTTGAGCTGGGGGATGATCAGGCCCATGGCGCCGGCATCCAGCATTTTCAGGATGGGCGCGCGGGAGATCTCCTGCACCCGGGCAAAAGGCGTCGTCCCGTAGAGCTTGGCGCAGCGGATCAGATCCAGCGCCGACTGGGGATCGCCCGCGCCGTGCTCGGTGTCGATGATGATATAGTCAAAGCTCGCCAGGGCCAGCGCCTCCGCCGCAGTGGGCGAGGCGATCTCCAGAAAGCTGCCCACGGTCGTCTCGCCGCGCAGCATTTTTTCCCGTGCCGTGTTTTTCATCTTCCGCCTCCGTTTTCTTTTTCCCTACCGTACCACAGGAATCCCGGGATTGCAAGCGCGATGTAAAACCGTTATAATAAGGAAAAGCCCTCAGAAAGGGACGCTTTTTATGGACAAAAAACGCATTGCCTGGGTCGACACCGCGCGCTTTTTCTGCATGCTGGCCGTGATGGCCAACCACACGCAGTTCACCAACGCCAAGCTGGACAGCTTTGTCGAGCCCTTTTTTCTGAATATGTTCACCTTTGCCGCCGGCTATGTCTACACCCATCGGTCGGGCTTCGGCACTTTCTTCCGCAAAAAGCTCCGGCAGCTCTTTCTGCCCTGGCTGCTTCTGAGCACGCTGACGATCCTGCTGGCCCAGATTTTTTCCTTTCAGAGCCACGATCCGCTCCTCCTCGCCCTGGGGAAAAACCTGCTGCAGATCCGCTACTTTGGGGACGAGATGTGGTACGTGGCGGCGCTGTTTGTGAGCTTTCTGCCCTTTTATTTCGTCGTCGCCTGCTACGAGGCGGGCGGTGAACACAAGGCCCGCCGGGCCCCGGTCCTGCTCCTGCTGGCCTTTGCGCTGGCCGTCGCGTCCGACTGTCTGATGCAGTTCAGCCCGGCGGAGCGTTTGCCCTGGTACAGCGGCACCAGGCTGTTTTCCCTCCCCTGGCACCTGGAATATGTGGGGCCGATGCTGTTTTATATGACTTTGGGCTATTTCTTCCGCCGCTATGGCGAGGGGCTCTTTGACCGGCTGAACCGCCGCTGGCTCTGGCCGCTGCTGCTGGCGCTGTATGTGCTGGTGGTGATGGTGCTGCCGCTGCGCTTGGGCGGGATCTTCGGCTTCCCCCGAGTGCTGTTTCTCTATCTCTGCGCCCTGCTCGGCATTGTGACCCTGATCGCCATGGGCAAGAGCTTGCCCGCCACGGCCTTTGTCCGTTTTGTGGGGCAGAACACGATCCTCTACTACGGCCTGCACGGCAAGGCCGAGAGCGCCATGCAGCAGCTGCTCCTCCGCCTCTGGCCCCGGATCGGCGACTACTATTTTAACGAGGTACCGCCGGCCCATGTCCTCGCCGTCGCGGTGGCGCTGGTGGTAGCTGTGCTGCTTGTCCCCGTCGTCTGGCTGATCCTCCGCTATCTGCCGATCCTGGCCGGGAAACCGGCGCACAAAAAAACTGGCTCGTCCTGAGGACGAACCAGTTTTTTGTTTATACTCGGGAAGGCTTACTTGCCCATGTTCATCTGGGCAGCGACCTCGGCGGCGAAGTCCTCTTCCTTCTTCTCGATGCCCTCGCCCTTGATGAAGTGGACAGCGTCAACAAACTTGACGGAGCCGCCCAGCTTCTTGGCAGCGTCGGCGATGTAGCCCTCGACGGAGCCGGAGAACAGGTCGGAGCGGACGAAGTCCTGCTGCAGCAGGCAGTTCTCTTTGTAGAAGGCGTTGATCTTGCCGGCGGCGATCTTCTCCTTGATGGCGGCGGGCTTGGCGGCCATCTTCGGATCGTTGTCCATCAGAGCGACCTGAACCTCGAGCTCATGGTCGATGTCGGCCTGGGGAACCAGGGACTTGTCCCAATACTTGGGATTCATGGCAGCGATCTGCATGGCGACGTTCTTGCCGATCTCGGTGGCGTCAATGTCGCCCTCGACGGCCAGGTTCACCAGCACGCCGTGGGTGCCGCCGGCGTGGACGTAAGCCACGTTGGTGGGATTGGCAAAGCGGACGAAGCGGCGGATCTGCAGGTTCTCACCGATGGACATGACCTTCTCGGGCAGGATCTCGGCCACGGTCAGATCGCGCTCGGGGTACTGGCACTGGAGCAGAGCCTCGACATCGGCGGGGTCGTTCTTCAGCACGACCTTGCAGATGTCCTTCACAAACTGCTGGAACGCCTCGCTCTTGGCGCAGAAGTCGGTCTCGCAGTTGACTTCCACAACGGCGCCGACACCGCACTTGGGGCAGACGCGGGCATAGGCCATGCCCTCGGCGGCGATGCGGCCGGCCTTCTTCGCGGCCTTGGCCAGGCCCTTTTCGCGCAGCCAGTCAACAGCCTTTTCCATATCGCCATCGGTAGCCTGGAGTGCCTTCTTGCAGTCCATCATGCCGACGTTGGTCATCTCACGCAGAGTCTTAACATCCTGAGCGGTAAAAGCCATAATAATGTTCCTCCTAATCAAGTTTCTCAAAAAAAGGGGCGCGGTAAGGCGTCCCTTTTTCGTGTATCCTTACTCTTCGACGGTCTCGACGGCCTCGGCCATAACAGCCTCGGGATCCTCGGCGTCGGCGCCCTGACGGCCTTCCTGCACGGCGTTGGCCATGGTGGAGGCGATCAGACGGATGGCGCGGATGGCGTCATCGTTGGCGGGAATGACATAGTCGACCTCATCGGGGTCGCAGTTGGTGTCGACGATCGCGACGATGGGGATGTGCAGCTTGCGGGCTTCGGCGATGGCGTTGT
>CAMNKQ010000141.1 GCA_946542465.1 uncultured Clostridia bacterium
GGGCGTTGCAGGCGAAGAAGTCCTGGGGACGGGGACCGAAGGTGATGATCTTCAGGTTCTGCACGCCGATGACGGCACGGGCGATGGGATAGAAGTCCTTGATCATCTTGCCGATGTCGGCGGCGGTGCCCACCGGATACTCGGGGATATAGCCCTTCAGGTGGCGCATGCCCAGGTTGTAGGAGCAGTTGAGCATGCCGCAGTAGGCGTCGCCGCGGCCGTTGATGAGGTCGCCGTCGCCCTCGGCGGCCGCCACGAACATGCAGGGGCCGTCAAAATATTTGGCGATCAGGGTCTCGGGCGTCTCGGGGCCGAAGTTGCCGAGGAACACGACCAGGGCGTTGCAGCCGGCGGCCTTCACGTCCTCCACCGCCTTGCCCATGTCCTTCTCGTTCTCCACGGTGACCGGGCACTCGTAGATGTTGCCGCCGCAGGTCTTGACAATGGCCTCGCGCCGGGCGATGGACAGGCCGATGGGGAAACAGTCGCGGGAGACGGCAATGATGCCGAGCTTGACTTCAGGGATGTTCTGCATGTGTATCTTCCTCCTTAAAAATCGGAATATATTTTACATGTCTTCCAGGTCGGCGGAGATGTCCAGGTTCTCCCCGCGAAGACCGATGTGGGCGCCTCTCCTGGCCTCCTTGGAGTCCGGATGGGCCAGCAGCCACTTGTTGCGGGCGGTCATCCAGGTGTCCTCTTCGCATCTCGGCTCAAAGGCGGGCTTCTCGGTGTTGGTGCCCTTGGGCAGCACCACCGCCACGCGGAAGCCGCAGTGGGGGCAGGTGTGGCAGGGGGCATAGTGGAGCGTCGTGGCATAGACCTCCACGGGCAGACCCTTCGGGACGCGGAAGGCCTTGACCAGGGACGTGTCCAGCACGCCGTCCACGATCTCGTCCTCCTTGGCCAGCAGCAGGATGAAGTCCTTGGTGCCGATGTTCACCTCGCTGTCCCGGTGATACTCCAGGCAGTTGAGCTTGGCGTTGTGGCCCCAGCACATGCCCAGCTGAATGGGCATGCCGCCGTAGGCCCGATCCCGCAGCTCGGGAAAGATGGCGCAGGCCTCCAGACTCTCGATGCCCGGACGGTAGGCCGTGCCCTCGGCGGGCATGTCGATTTCCTTCATGGCGGCCAGCAGCTCCGCCGTGTCGTAGCCCTCCAGAACTTTGCCGTAGGGCTTGAATTCCGGATCGGTGACGGAATAGATGTGCATGGTGAATTCTCCTCCTTATTTTAAAACCTTGAACAGCGGTTTCATGGCCGGATAGATGGCCTTGAACTGCTGATAGCGTTCTTCGTAGCGGGCAGCCAGCGCGGGATCGGGCTCCAGCGTCTCCTTGATGTGCACCAGCGCCTCGGCGCAGGCCTCCACGCTCTCATAAGCCCCGCAGCCCACCATGGCCAGCATGGCCCCGCCGTAGCCGGGACCCTCCTCGGTCTGGGGAATGTCCAGGGCGATGTTCAGGACGTTTGCGAAGATCGTCCGCCAGAGCGGGGAGCGGGCGCCGCCGCCGCAGAGCTTGGAGCGGCGGATGTCGATGCCGAGGCTCCGGGCCACCTCAAAGGAATCCCGGATGGCGAAGGCCACGCCCTCCAGCACGGCCTGCAGCATGTCGGCCCGGCTCGTGTCCATGGAGAGCCCTACGAACGTGCCGCGGGCGTCGGTGTCGTTGATGGGGCTGCGCTCTCCCATCAGATAGGGCAGGAAGTAGACCCGGTTCCGCCCCAGCTTTTCCTTCGAGATGGGGGCCTGCTCCCCGGCGTAGTCGGTGGATTTCAGGATCTCATCGCAGAACCACTTGTTGCAGCTGGCGGCCGAGAGCATGCAGCCCATCAGGTGATAGTGCCCGTCGGCATGGGCAAAGGCGTGCAGGGCGTTGTTGGGATCCACGCCAAAGTGCTCGGAGGAGATAAAGATCGTGCCGGAGGTGCCGAGGGACAGGTTGCAGGCGCCCTCGCCCACGGTGCCGGTGCCGACGGCCGCGGCGGCATTGTCGCCCGCGCCGGCCACCACTTGGCAGTCCCGGGGCAGGCCCAGCGCGCCGGAGACAAAGCCCTGGATCGTGCCGATGACCTCATAGCTCTCAAAGAGCCTGGGCATCTGCGCCTCTGTGACGCCGCAGATCGCCAGCATCTCCGGCGACCAGCGCTTGTGCTCCACGTCCAGCAGCAGCATGCCCGAGGCATCGGAGTAGTCGCAGGCGTGCACACCGGTCAGGCGGTAGTTGATGTAGTCCTTGGGCAGCATGATCTTTTTGATGCGCGCGAAGTTCTCCGGCTCGTGCTTGCGCATCCAGAGGAGCTTCGGCGCGGTGAAGCCGGCGAAGGCGATGTTCGCCGTCAGGGCGGAGAGCTTTTCCTTGCCCACCACGGTGTTGAGATACTCGGTCTCCTCGGCGGTGCGCCCGTCGTTCCAGAGAATGGCGGGGCGGATCACGGCGTCGTTCTCGTCCAGGGCCACTAGACCGTGCATCTGTCCGCCGCAGCCGATGCCCCGGATCTGGGACTTGTCCAGGTGCTCGGTCAGCTGCAGGATGCCGTGCTGGACTGCCTTCCACCAGTCGGCGGGATTCTGCTCCGACCAGCCGGGCTGGGGGAAGGAGAGGGGATACTCCTTGGTAACGCTGCCGCAGATCGCGCCTTTTTCGTCCACCAACAGGAGCTTGACGGCGGAAGTGCCCAGGTCAATACCAATGTAATAGCTCATATCAAATCCTCCCAAAAGGATGAAAATACAGGTTTATGCCATTCAGTGCGCCTGCCGATGCAGCTTTTTCAGGATCTGCGTCTGTACGGGCAGACGTTCCCGACGGGGATAGCGTTCGGCATAGAGCGCCTCCAGTTCTCCGGCATCCGCCGCGTTCAGGCTTTCGATCAGCCCGGCGCCCAGACCCTGGACGGCGATGAGCATCCAGTAGGCGCTTTTGAGATCCTGCCAGCCTTCGGGCGCGGTGAAGAGATAGCGCAGAATGCTGGCACAGGCCTCGGAATCGGGAGAGGCAGCGGCGAAGTCCTTCAGCAGTGCATCCAGATCCGCGGCGAAACGGTCGTGACAGGGATCGTCCGCCGGGCCGGGCCGCAGGCCCAAAAGTCCGTCCCCGAGCTTGCGGTTTTTCTCCAGCTCCTGAACCGTTTGAATATAGTTTTGGTACAGCGCCTCCAGGCGCGCAAGCCAGGTCTCCATCAGGACTTTCCTTTCACGCAGAAATCCTAGCCGATTGCGAAAGTCGCAAACAAGCTTGGATTATTGCCCCGGAGGGCATTGAAATCCGTTTTTGAGGCAGCTTTGCCGCCTCAAAAACACCCTGAGGCGAGC
>CAMNKQ010000142.1 GCA_946542465.1 uncultured Clostridia bacterium
CGAAGGGGTACAGGGGAAAATGCTGTTTCCCCTGTGCTCTCGGCAGAGCCCACGATGAATGGTACTTTGCAGCCTGTGGATGAAAGTACCATAGTGGGTTATTACACTTCCGCAGAAGTGATCCCCAAAACCTAACGTATCTGTAAACCAATGAAAAAGGAGGTATTGCCCATGGCAAGAAACGACGGGATCGATCGCACCGTCGCCAGAAATCGCGATCTGAAAAAGAGCGACACCATCAAAGGCGCTCAGGCCCACAACGAACGGCAGAAGGAAATCTACTCCAACCCGGATATCGTCCCAGAGCGCATCCCGTTCAATGTCCATTTCAAAGAACCGACCGGCTCCTATGAGGAGATGTTCTCCGAGATGGAAGCGCAAAAGGTTATCTCCACCTGGGGCCAGAAGCCGGACTCCACGAAATTCTGTGAGCTGATCTTCGACGTAAACTCCGCTTATTTCTATAATAACGGCGGCTATGAGTTTGCAAAGCAATTCTATGCCGACGCCTATGAAGCCGCGGTGAAGATCGTCGGAGGAGAGCAGTTTATCCTCTCAGCCGTCATGCACGCGGATGAGCGGAACCGGGCCATGTCCGAGGCTTTGGGAGAGGATATCTACCACTACCATCTGCATGTGGTCTATGTCCCGGTGGTGGAGAAGCAAATTCTCTGGTCGAAACGATGTAAGGACCCGGCTCTGATCGGAACGGTCAAGGAGACGGTCATGCAGGTCAGCCGGAGCAAGAAGTGGGACTCCAAGCAGATGCTGGACGATCATGGCGAGCCGATGCTCACCCCCAGCGGAAAGAAGCTGCTGAAAAAGTCCTACTCCGTCCTGCAGGACGATTTCTACAATCACATGGTCGAGGCCGGGTACACGGATCTGCAGCGCGGCGAGCGCGGCAGCACGGAAGAACATCTGACGGTGACCCAGTTCAAGGTGGAACAGGAAAAGCAGCGGCTTGCGGATATCTCCGCGGCCAAAGTCGAGGCGCTGGACGATCTGGAAAAGCTGGCCGAGGAAGAGAAGCAGAAGCAGGACAGCATCGCCCAGCTCAATGAGCAGGCGGACGCTGCCCAGGCCCGGGTGAACGAAATCGTCCCGAAGGTGAAAAACCTGGAAGAGCAGGCACGCAAATACGCCTACGACGAGGAAGATCGGCTTCCCCAGCCGGATGTACTGGAGACGGCAAAAGCCTACCGGGAGCATAAGGCCAAGCCCGCCATGCGGAAGTTCCAGAAGGTTTACCTGGCTATCTATGAAGCCTACCAGGATCTGAAACGTGCCTACAACAATCTGAAGAAGGAGCTGGAACGCGCGTTGGGCCGGGTCGCCACCCTGGAGGCCACGGTTGACCATATGATTGAGGAAAACGCGGAGAAGTCCGTGACGGTCGAAAAATACGACACGCTCTGCCGCTCCTACGGAAAGGATTATATCGAGGGGCGCGTCCGGGAGATCTGGAACGAGGAGGAACTGCAAAAACAGCAGCGCAAACTTGCCCACAAGAGTCCTGATCGAGACGCACGCTAAAGGACGGTCATGTTTGATCGCCCTATTTTTTTATCCAAGAGTCGGAATCATCTGTACGTACGTACAGATTGTTTGAACTCCATTACAATTTTACAGAAAGAAGGATTCTACCATGAATACAACAAGAAACGAGATCAAAGCAAGGATCGTCGGCACAGGTCTTACTATGCAGGAAACCCTGGATCGGCTCCACCGGCAGTACGGCTGGAGCGATTCTGCCTCCAACTTCTCCAACAAGCTGCAGCGGAATTCGCTGCGCTACCGGGAAGTCGTGGAGCTGGCCGACGTGATCGGGTACGAGCTGAAATGGGTACCCAGAAAGCGAGGGGATGCGGATGACGAATGCCGACATTGATCGCATGCCCTATACCCTGAACGCCCAGCAAGTGGCGGAGATCCTCGGGATTGCCAAGAACTCCGCCTACACACTGATGCACAGCGAGGGCTTCCCTACGCTGCACATCGGACGGCGGCTGGTCGTGCCTAAGGAAAAGCTGCTCCAGTGGATGGACGATCAGCTTGAATAAGAGAAATTCCAGCCGGGTTTTATGCCCGACTGGAATTTTTTCGACAAAACACTTGAAAAATCGAGAAAGTTATGTAAACAATAGATCGGAGAAACACAATGCTCTGAGGAAAGGAGTTATTTTGGCAAAGAAACGCTGTAACGGCGAAGGCAGTATCAACAAAAGAAAAGATGGGCGCTGGGAGTGCTCCATCATGTTCGGCTTCCAGAAGGATGGCCGGAGAAGGCGAAAGTCCTTTTACGGCAGGACCCGCAAGGAAGCGCTGGACAAGATGCACGACTTCAAGCAAAAGCTGGAGGCCGGGCTCATCACCCTGGACGAGCGGCCCCTGGTGCAGCCGGATATCCTGTTCTCCCAATGGGCGGACACCTGGTATGAAGGGCACAAGGACAGCATCTCCAAAACCACGCAGCAGAGCTACAAGTACACGCTGGCCACGCTGAAGGAGAAGATCGGGGACCGGCCAGTCAATACCATCAAGGCGATGGACATTGAGGACCTGCTGCGGGATCTTCGGAAGGAGGGCAAGTCCGACAGCTATGTGGCCAAGGCGCGAGGGATGCTGTTCCAGATCATGAACAAGGCCGAGGCCAATGAGTTGATCCGGCGCAATCCGGTGGCCTGTGCGGAGAAAATGAAGGCCAACAAGCCCATGGAGGCGAAGGAAGCCTTCAACGCCGAGGAGGTCAAACGGATGATGGAGGGCCTCCCGCACGACAAGTACGGAAACAGCATCCGCCTGATGCTGGGCACCGGGATCCGCATGCAAGAGCTTTTAGCGCTGGAGCCGCGGCTGATCGAAGAGGACGGTTCTGTGATCCACGTTCGGCAAGCGGTGAAGACCGTTTCGGGACATGTGGAGATCGGAGTGCCGAAGTCCAGAGACAGTGTGCGGGACGTACCGGTGCCGGAGGGCCTGCGGCCCATCGTGATCGGGCTGCGCAGCACAGAGGACACGTTCGTTTTCCAATCGCCGAAGAAGGAGCAGCCCTTCGATCCCAAGATGTACCGGGAGAAATTCAAGGACTATATCGAGGCCCTGGGCGATGTTCGCGTTCTGACGCCGCATTCCTGCCGACACACCTATGTGAGCCAGATGCAGGCTTTGGGCGTGGATCTCGCGACCATCCAAAGCATGGTGGGGCATGCGGATCTGGACATGACGCAGCACTATCTGCA
>CAMNKQ010000143.1 GCA_946542465.1 uncultured Clostridia bacterium
GAAAAAGGAAGGGATACATACTATGAAAGTCGTCTTACAGCACCTGACCAAGAGCTTTCCCAGCCACAACAAGAAGGTCAAGGAGCCCGTGATCGCCGTCAACGATTTCAGCTTTGAGATCCCGGACGGCGAGCTGATCGGTCTGCTCGGGCCCTCCGGCTGCGGCAAGAGCACGATGCTGAATCTGATCTGCGGTCTGCAGACGCCCACCAGCGGCAAGATCTATTTCGGCGAGGACGATGTGACCAATCTCCCGCCGGAGAACCGCGGCGTGGGTCTGGTGTTCCAGAACTACGCCCTCTATCCCCATCTGACCGTGCTGCAGAACATTCTCTTCCCCCTGCAGAACCTGAAAGGCGCCGCGCGTCCCTCGAAAGAGGAGATGATGAACAAGGCGCTGGAGGCGGCGCGCCTGGTGCAGATCGAACGGCTGCTGGAGCGCAAGCCCAGCGAGATGTCCGGCGGCCAGCAGCAGCGCGTGGCCATCGCCCGCGCCCTGGTCAAGCGCCCCCGGGTCCTGCTGCTGGACGAGCCGCTTTCGAACCTGGACGCCCGTCTGCGCCTGCAGACGAGAGAGGAGATCCGCCGCATCCAGCGGGAGACCGGCATCACCACCGTCTTCGTCACCCACGACCAGGAGGAGGC
This sequence comes from uncultured Clostridia bacterium, assembly GCA_946542465.1. Lineage (GTDB taxonomy): Bacteria > Bacillota > Clostridia > Oscillospirales > Oscillospiraceae > Limivicinus. The sequence continues at coordinate 646 of CAMNKQ010000143.1, forward strand.
CATGAGCATCTCCGACCGCATTGTGGTGATGAAAACGGGCCTTCTCCAGCAGATCGGCAAGCCCCAGGAGGTCTACGACGATCCGGTAAACCTCTTTGTGGCCAAATTCCTCGGCACGCCGCCCATCAACGTCTTTGAGGGCGAGGTGCGAAACGGGCTTCTGTACATCGGGGAGAACTCCATCCTCCAGGCGCCCGGCACGCCGGACCGAAAGGTCTGGATCGGCGTCCGGCCGGAGGGCTTCCTTCCCGAACAGGCCGGCCCCCTGCGCTGCACCCTCAGCGGGGTGGAGGTCATGGGCCGGGACATCAGCGTGGTCGCCAGCCATCCCGCCTGCTCCGCCGCGGCCATCCGCGCCATCATCAGCGCCGAGAGCGCCGTGGATCCCAAGGCCGAGACCGTGCGTTTTGCCCTCAAGCCCAACAAGGTGCACGTCTTCGACCGTGAGAGCGAAGAGCGGCTGCGCATCGAGCTGAAGTGAGGCCGGGCCATGGAACAGAAAAACGCCAAGGGCTGGCTCTATCTGCTGCCGGCCATCGCCTTTCTGGGCGTCTTCATGGTCTATCCGCTGGTGGACGTGTTTGTCTACTCCTTTGAGGAGGGCTACAACTCCGCCTCCCAGACCTTTTTCGGTGTGGGCCTGTACAACTATTCCTATGTGCTCCACGACCCCTATTTCCTGCAGGCGCTGAAAAACACCTTCCTGCTGGTCATCATCACGGTGCCTCTCTCCACGGGCCTGGCCCTGCTCATCTCCGTGGGGCTCAGCTCCATCCAGAAGCTGAAGGAGCTGTTCCAGACCATCTACTTTCTCCCCTATGTGACCAACACCCTGGCCGTCGGCCTGGTGTTTATGATTCTCTTCAAGCGCACGCCCTATACCGACGGTCTGGTGAACCTGATGCTGCACTGGTTCGGCGCCGGCTCCATTGACTTCATCGACGGGCCCCACTGGGCCAAGATGTTCGTGCTCTGCTTTTACACGATCTGGGTGGTCATGCCCTTCAAGATCCTGATCCTCACCTCGGCCCTGGCCTCGGTGAACCAGGATTACTACAACGCCGCCCGCATCGACGGCACCAGCCGCAGCCGCATCTTCTTCCGCATCACCCTGCCGATGATCTCCCCCATGCTCTTCTACCTCATCATCACCGGCTTCATCGGCGCCTTCAAGGCCTACAGCGACGCGGTCGCCATCTTCGGCACCGACCTCAACGCCGCCGGCATGAACACCATGGTGGGCTATGTCTATGACATGCTCTACGGCGACAGCGGCGGCTATCCCTCCTACGCCTCGGCCGCGGCGATCATCCTCTTTGCCATCGTGCTGACCATCACCTGCATCAACCTCATGGTCAGCCGCAAGCACGTCCATTATTAAGGGGGTGCGCACATGAACTACGACGCGATCGAAGTCCGCACCCGGCGGCGGGAGCGGCTGCGCAAGGGCTTTACCTATGTCTGCCTGGTGATCTGGGCGCTGATGGTGCTCTTCCCCTTCTACTGGATGCTGCTCTCTTCCCTCAAAAGCTACAGCGCCTATAACAGCGAGTATGTGCCCCGCTTCTTCACCCTCTCCCCCACGCTGCAAAACTATACCGACGCCTTCACGGCGGTGCCCCTGGCCCGGTATTTCCTCAACACCCTGATCTTCACCCTGGCCACCACGGCCATCATGCTGCTGGTCATCACCCTGGCGGCCTTCGCCTTCGCCCGGCTGAATTTCCGGGGCAAGGACCTGGTCTTCACCTTCTTCCTGGCCCTGATGATGATCCCGACGGAGCTGGTCGTCATCACCAACTTCGTCACCATCACGGACTGGAACCTGCGCAACACCTTCCCGGGTCTGATCCTCCCCAGCGTGACCTCGGTCTTTTATATCTATCTCCTGCGGGAGAACTTCGCCCAGATCCCCGATGAGCTCTACTACGTGGCCAAGGTGGACGGCACCTCGGACTTCAAATATCTGCTCCGGGTCATGCTGCCCATCAGCCGCCCCACCATGGTCACCATCACGATCCTGAAGGTGATCGAGTGCTGGAACAGCTACGTCTGGCCTCGCCTCATCACCGACGACGCCAAGTATTTCCTCGTCTCCAACGGCATCCAGGAGATCCGGGAAAACGGCTTCGGGCGGGAGAACATCCCGGCCATGATGGCTGCGGTGGTGGTCATCTCCGTGCCGCTGATCCTGCTGTTCCTGCTCTTCCGCAAGAAGATCATGGCCGGCGTTTCGAGAGGAGGCACCAAGGGATGAACGCAACGCGCAAAAAAGCCTTCCTGCTGCTGACGGTCTTTCTGCTGTGCCTGGCCCTGGCCGGCTGCCACGGCTCCCGGGGTCTCAGCGCCTTCTCCGTGCCGGAGAGCTTTGACACCAGCCGGAATTTCGAGATCAGCTTCTGGGCCAAGAACGACACCAACAAGACCCAGACCGCCATCTACGAAAAGGCCATCCGGGACTTTGAGGCGCTCTACCCCAACATCCGGGTGAACCTCCGCCTCTACACCGACTACGGCAAGATCTATAACGACGTCATCACCAACATCGCCACCAACACCACCCCCAACGTCTGCATCACCT
>CAMNKQ010000144.1 GCA_946542465.1 uncultured Clostridia bacterium
GTCCACCCTGCAGGTGCTGTCCGCCAGCGGGACGCTGGAACTGGGCTACTAATACCCGATACGGTGATAGCGAAAGGGAGAGGCTTTGGCCTCTCCCTTATTGTTTTATTTCTTTCCGAGATTGCCCAGCATATCCATGGCGCCGGAGATCAGGCTTGAGAGCAGATCGTCCGTCTGCTCCCCTTTCAGGAGCTTGAGCGCCGCTTTCTGCCGGTCTGCGTCCGCCTTGCGATAGGCGTTCAGCAGCGTCTTTTCCGCCGCTGTCAGTTCCACAGCGCTGCTGGACTTTTTGCTGCCGGTGGAGCTGGTCTTTTTGGCGGTGCTGCCGGTCTTTTTGGCCGTGGATGAGGTCTTCTTGGCCGTGCTGCCGGAACCGCCCTTGGGCGCCTCGAGCAGCGATTTCTGTGTGACGCCGGTGGCTTTCGCGATGGCTTTCAGCTGGGCCTGGGTCAGTTCCTTTTCCCCGCGCTCCGCCTTGCCGAGATCTGAAGCCGAGAGCCCGTCGATCTTCTTGGCCAGAGCTTCCTGACTCAGGCCTGCTTCCGTCCTGGCTTCCTTGATGAGTTCTCCGACTTTTTTTGCCGCCATCGTGCCGCCTCCCGCTTACTGCATCGCGGACAGCAGCGCGCTCAAAAGGGCGTTGCCGTTAAGGCTGTCGTCCTTCTCCGGCTGCTGCGCGCCGCCGAAGAGCGCGCCAATGAGGCTGTTGGCGGGAGAGGCCGCCTGCTGCTGCGTACCGCCGCCCAACAGGGAGCCCAGCAGAGAGCTCGCGGCACTGGCCGCTGGCTTCTGTTGCGGCTGCACACCGCCGCCCAGCAGGGCACCCAGCAGAGAGCTGCCGGTGCTGGCTGCAGGCTGCTGTTGCTGCTGCATGCCGCTGAGCATGGCCATCACATCGCTCAGATCCAGACCGTCGCTCAGGTCGACCTTGGGCTTGGCCGCGGTGCTGGTGGTCGCGGCGGACAGACCGCTCAGCAGAGCGGGCGCAATGGCGCTAAGGACGGAGCGGACCTCGCCCTCGGCCATATCGGTCTCGACCGCGAGAGCCTGCACGGCGCTGTCGGTGTCGTTGCCCAGGATGTGGCCGACAATCTTGCCGCCGTCCACGGTATCCGCCTCGTCAATCTGCTCGGCGATGGAGCGGGTGTTGGTGTGCTGGGTCAGAGCGCCCAGCAGGGACTGTACGCCGGACTGGGAGGAGACGTTCCGGGTCATGGCCTTGAGCAGCAGAGGGATCGCAATGGCGACCACTTTCTTCAGCTGCGTCTTGGACAGACCGGTCTTCTTGGCCAGCGCGGCGACCGCCACGTCGGACAGCAGAGAGCTGGAGAGAACACTTAACAGATTCATAGTTTGCCTCCTAAACATGTTTTGGGATTTCCTGTTTTCAGTATACTACGCCTTTTCCAAGATTTCATCTGTTTTTTACAAAAACAGAATCATTTTAGTCAAAGCGGTACTCGATGTATTTCCGGAAAACCTCGCCCGGGCGGAGCACGGTGCTGGGATATTCCGGGTGGTTGGGGCTGTCGGGGTAGAATTCCGGCTCCAGCGCCACAGCCGCGTTGGGGCGGTGGCTGCCGCTGAGCCCGCTGCCGGTGTAGACCTGGATGGCGGGAAAATCGGTCCGGATCGTCATACGGCAGTCCCCATCCGTCAGCACGCAGGCAGGTTCTCCTGCGAGGACAAAGCAGTGGTCGTAATTCTCGCCGATCGGCCTGGCCTCACGGAAATCAAAGCGTGTACCCTCCACCGCCTCGACCGCCGTGGGGATGTTCTCCCCGTCCACCGCCAGATAGCTCACCGCGTTGAGCTGGAGCACCGCGTCCAGGCATTTGCCATGCCCGCTCAGATCGAAATAGCTGTGGTTCGTGGGGGCGAAATGGGTCAGCGCGTCGCACTCCCCTTCAAAGTCCAGCCGCAGCGTGGCGCCGGAGAGGGAGTAGCACACGGTCTCTTTGAGCTCTCCCGGGAAGCCATTGTCCCCCGCCGGTGAGAGAAGAGAAAAGCGCAGCCTCTCCCCTTCGATCGCCGCCTCCCAACGCCGTTTGTTGTGCGGGAGACCCGCCGTACCGCCGTGCAGCTGGTTCCGCCCCTCGTTGGCCGTCAGGGTATAGCGCTTTCCGTCCAGCGTGAAGGCCGCGCCGGCAATGCGGTTGGCATAGCGCCCAACGGTCGCGCCGAGAAAGTCATTGGACGCGAGATAGTCCTCCGGCGTCTCATAGCCGATCACCCGCTCCTGGCCCTTATACTGCAGGCTGACCAGCGTGGCGCCCAGATCGCTGACGCGGACACGGAGGAATTCGTTTTCCAATGTAAACAGGGAGAAATTTCCCCAGATTTCTTTGATAATCACGAAGCAGCACCTCCTCGTTTTTGTTTATTTTAATGCATCCTTTCATGTTTTTCAATCCCGTTCTTGTAAAGAGCCACATATCGTGGTATAATTTTAGTAAGATATCCATTTACTGTCAGTTGCCTGTCTGTTAAGGAATATCGAAAATGATCAAGGAGGATCTCTTATGCTTACAAACGAGTATCTGAAGCGTGTATACGCCGAAGTGGAAAAGCGTGACGCCCATGAGCCTGAATTTCTGCAGGCCGTGCGCGAAGTATTTGAATCGCTGGAGCTTGTTGTGGATAAACACCCCGAGTGGGAAAAGGCCTCTCTGCTGGAGCGCTTTGTGGAGCCCGAGCGTGTGATCGAGTTCCGTGTCCCCTGGGTGGACGACAGCGGCAAGGTTCAGGTCAACCGCGGCTACCGCGTGCAGTTTAACTCCGCCATCGGCCCCTACAAGGGCGGCCTGCGTTTTCACCCCTCCGTCAACCTCTCCGTCATCAAGTTCCTCGGCTTTGAGCAGATCCTGAAGAACTCGCTGACCACGCTGCCCATGGGTGGCGGCAAGGGCGGCTCCGACTTTGATCCCCACGGCAAGTCCGACGGCGAGGTCATGCGTTTCTGCCAGAGCTTTATGACCGAGCTCTATCGCCATATCGGCCAGTTCACCGATACGCCCGCCGGTGATATCGGCGTGGGCGCCCGCGAGGTCGCCTATCTCTACGGCCAGTATAAGCGCATTGTCGACCGCTTTGAGGCCGGCGTTCTCACGGGCAAGGGCCTGACCTTCGGCGGCTCCCTGGCCCGTACGCAGGCCACCGGCTACGGCCTGTGCTACTTCTCCTCCGAGGCGCTCAAGCACCTCA
>CAMNKQ010000145.1 GCA_946542465.1 uncultured Clostridia bacterium
GTAATTGCTGCAAGGAAAGCCACCCGAGAGGCAGAGAACCTCTTATACGAACTTCGGTACGATCTCCAGCAGCAAAAGATCAGCGACTCCAAATCCCAGCAGCTGAGCTATCTGGATCTCTCCGATATCGGGGCCCAGATCGAAAACGCCAAGAAGAAGGTGCTGGATCTCTCCGGCGGCGAGGAGAACCAGATCACCGCCAAGGTGGCCGGCACGGTGCAGACCGTGGAGTGCGCCCCCGGGGATACCAAATTAAAGGACGACGTGCTCTGCACCATCGAGGTGCCGGACATGGGCTATACGCTGAGCTTTACCGTCACCAACGATCAGGCCCGGCGATTGAAGGTGGGGGACACCGCCACCGTCTCCAACTATTACTGGGGCAACGAGATCGTCGCCACCCTCAACAACATCAAGACCGATCCCAAGAACCCGCAGAACAACAAGATCCTGAGCTTCGATCTGGAGGGCGACGTGAACGCCGGGGCGGAGCTGACCCTCTCCGTGGGCCAGAAGAGCGCCAACTACGACAACATCGTTCCCAACAGCGCCGTGCGCAGCGATACCAACGGCAAATTCGTGCTGGTCGTGGAATCGAAGAATTCGCCCCTGGGCAACCGTTACTATGCCCGCCGCGTGGCGGTGGAGGTGCTGACCGAGGACGATATGAACTCCGCCGTCACCGGGGATCTGGGCTATGGCAGCTATGTCATTACCACCAGCAACGCCCCGATCAAGAACGGCGATATGGTCCGCCTGGCGGATAATGGCTGATGAAGGAGAGAAAGAAAAACCGCCGCGTGCTCTGGGGCATAACGGCGGGCCTGGCTTTGGCGTCGCTGCTGTTTTTCCTGCTGGCGGCCCATCTGGGTGACAAGCTGACCAGCCAGCAGATGGCCGGACGCTGGAAGGGCGAGAGCGAGATGAACTTCGCCCAGGTGTCCTGCTATGTGCCGGTGGACGAAAAGTTGTCGCTGGAGAAGGTCTATGCCTTCCGGCAGGAGCTGCAGAAAGCCCTGCACAACGCGGCGGTGGATCTGAGCAGCGACGGCCAGCTGCAGCTGGATGCCTGGAGCACCAGCGGCAAGCTGAACGCCGCGACGGAACTGGGAAAGGGCGAGGCCCGGGTCATCGCCGTGGGCGGTGATTTCTTCCAGTTCCATCCCATCCGGCTTCTCAACGGCAGCTACATCGAGGAGTCCGACCTGATGAAGGATCTGGTGCTGCTGGATGAAGACCTGGCCTGGATCCTTTTCGGCGGCACGCAGCTGCAGGGCATGACGTTCCGCCTGGAGGGGATCCCCTTCGTGGTGGGCGGCGTGGTCGAGCGGGAGCAGGACGGCTTCTCGCGCCTGGCCTATACCGGCGGCATGGGGCTCTATATGTCCTATGACAGCTATGCCAGGCTCGTGGAGAACGCGGGCATCGACTGCTATGAATTCGTGTCGGCGGAGCCGGTCAAGGGCTTTGCGCTGAACCTGGCCCGGGATAAATTCCCCATCGGCCGCGGCGAGATCCTGCAGAATACCGACCGCTTTTCCTTCACCCGACTCCTGCGGATCATCGGCTCGGTGGGCACCCGCTCCATGCAGACACAGGGTATCATCTATCCCTATTGGGAGAACGCGGCCCGCAGCGCGGAGGATCTCTGCGCGCTGTATCTGGCCCTCGGCGTACTCTACGGCGTGTTCCCGGCGGTGATCCTGGCCGCCTCGCTGATACATCTGTTCAAGTTGGGGAAGGAGAAATTCACGGAGGTGTGGTTCCCCAGCGTCCGGGACAGCGCGGAGGAGGCCGTGCGCAAACGGCAGCGCCGCCGTTGGGAGAAAAAACACGGCCTGGCGCCAAAGCGCACAGCCCGCGGCAGGCACGAGAAATAATAAAACGCGCAAAAACAGCCCCGAAGGTTTTCGATGACCTTCGGGGCTGTTCTGTATGGGCCTCACTTGAGCGTCACGCTTAGCTCCACCGGGTTGTGGTCGGAGTTTTCAAAGGCGAGATCCAGGGTGTGGACCTCGTTCAGCTCCACATTGGGGGAGAGGATGTAGCCGTCGATCACGTAGTACTGGGTGTTTTCCCGATCGCTGGGATTGTAGGGCTGGTTCAGCAGGCGGCAGCTGGGTGCGGCGGTGTCATAGGCGAAGCGCCAGCCCTCGGGCAGCAGGGAATCGTCCAGCACGCCGGGCGTCCAGAAATCCGCCTTCAGCATGGGATAGACCTCCAGACTCCCGGGGAAGCTCTGGTTGAAGTCGCCGCCGGCGATGACGTAGTTGCCCAGTTGATACTGGGTTTCGATAAACTCCCGCAGTTGATTGGTCTGGGCGATCTTGCCCTCGCCGTCGTCATAGGCCTCCAGATGGAGATTCACCAGCACAAGCTGCTTGTCACTTCCCTCGATGGGCAGATAGCTCACCATCAGGCAGCGCTTGAGATTGGCGATGCGCAGCGGCCAGGAGAAGGGGCAGGGGAGGGAGACACGCTGGGCCTCGTCCACGGCGAAGTTGGAGCAGCTGAGCAATCCGCTGTTCACCTTGCCCAGGGGCGGCACCGGAACGGGCACAAAGGGGCAGGAATAATTGAGGGCGTGGCTGGCGTTGCCGAAGGCGAGCAGTTCGGCCTCGTTGATGCCGTAGGTGCGGGAGGAGTCGGTGTCCACCTCCTGCAGCATCACCAGATCGTAGTCCCCGCCGCGGGTGAGGGCGTCGATCCCGGCCAGGTATTGCCGGACCGTGGCCTCATCGGCGCTGCGGGCGTCCTTGCCGCCGTCCATGAAGAAATCGGAATCCTTGCCCAGTCCGGCATAGCCCACGTTCCAGGAGAGGAGCTTCAGCTCAGCCCCCGCGGGGACTTTCGGCGAGGCTTCGGCGGAACGGGAGAGAAAGTCCAGGCTCTCCACGGCCGCGGGCTTATATTCCGTCGCGGTCAGCCAGCCGAGCAGGCCGCCCACGGCGACGACGATCACAAGCAGTAAAATCAGAAGGACGCGCAGAAACTTTTTCATGTGGCACCTCCGAACAAGATTTGTGCATTGATTGTACCATCTTTCCGATGCGTATTCAAGAATATTCGTTGATTCTGTCGGATTGTAAGA
>CAMNKQ010000146.1 GCA_946542465.1 uncultured Clostridia bacterium
AGGGCCATGGGGCTGGTGGTATAGGTCAGCAGGAAGGTGCCGGTGATGAGCAGCACGATGCGCAGGATCATCTTCACCGCCCGGTCGATGCCCTCCCAGGTGATGATCCAGCCCTCCACGATGGGGGTGCCGCTGGTGTAGAAGATGTTCAGCAGGGCCGTGAGAACGATGATGAACAGCATGGGCTTGAGGCCCTTGAAGATGTTGCCGAAGGAGATATGGGAGATGGCCATGAGGATCAGCGTGGCCAGGGTCACGGCTCCATAGCCGATCCAACCCTTGGCCTGGAACAGCGCCACGATATAAAGCACCACCGCGATGAGCTTGGTGCGCGGGTCCAGCTTATGGATCAGCGAGTCGCCGGGGAAATACTGGCCGAGGGTGATGTCTTTCAGCATGCCGTCGCCCCCTTTGCCGCCTCGATGGCCTCCAGCAGCTGCTCATGGGTGTAGACCGCGCCTTGGAGGGCCAGGCCCTTCTCCTGCAGCGCCATGGCGATGGCGGTGGACTGGGGCACGGCCAGGCCGATCTGAATCAGCTCCTGCGGGCGGGAGAAGACCTCCTCGGGCGTGCCGTCCATGACCACGCCGCCGTGGTCGAAGACGATCAGGCGCTCGCAGAGCCGGGCCGCGTCGTCCATGTTGTGGCTGACGATCAACACGGTGGCGCCGGTCTCCTTCTGATAGCGGCAGATGTTGTCCATGATCTGGCGGCAGCCGGCCGGGTCCAGGCCCGCGGTCGGCTCGTCCAGGATCAAAACGCCGGGGCGCATGGCGATGACGCCCGCGATGGCGATGCGCCGCTTCTGGCCGCCGGAGAGCTCCAGCGGGGATTTCTCAAAGAGCTCCGGCTCCACGCCCACGAAGCTGGCCGCCTCGCGCACGCGCTCGTCGATCTCCTCCTTGCCCAGGCCCATGTTCTTCGGGCCGAAGCCGATATCGGCGTAGACCGTCTCCTCAAAGAGCTGGTATTCCGGGTACTGGAAGACCAGGCCCACCTTCCATTTTACGTCACGGCGGGACTTTTTATCCCGGTTGATGTCCTCCCCGTCCAGCAGGACGCGGCCGGAGGTGGGCTGCAGGAGGGCGTTGAGGTGCTGCACAAAGGTGGATTTGCCCGAGCCGGTATGGCCCAGCAGGCCCACGAACTGCCCCTGGGGAATGCGCAGGCTGATATTCTCGATTGCGGTTTTCTGAAAGGGAGTGCCCGCGCTGTAGGTGTGGCTCAGGCCCTCCACGATGATCTCTGCCATAGCTGAATCCCCTTATCGGATTTCCTTCAAAATGTTGTCCGCGCAGGCCGACACGTCCAGCGTGTCGATGGGCAGGGAGAAGCCCCGGCGGTTCAGGTCGTAAGCCAGACGCACCGTCTCCGGCACGGCGAGACCCTCCGCCTCCATCTCCTCCACCCGGGAGAAGACCTGGGCGGGCGTGCCGTCATCCACCAGGCTGCCGTTGGACATGACGAGCAGCCGGTCGGCCCCGATGCACTCCTCCATATGGTGGGTGATCAGCACCACGGTCATGCCCTTTTCCCGGCACAGGCGCGTCACGGTGGAGATGACCTCGGCCCGGCCCTGGGGGTCCAGCATGGCGGTGGGCTCGTCCAGGACGATGACCTTCGGCTCCATGGCGATGACGCCCGCGATGGCCACCCGCTGCTTCTGCCCGCCGGAGAGCAGGTGCGGCGCGTGCTGCCGCAGCTCATACATGCCGACGATCTGCAGCGCCCGGTCCACCCGGTCCCGGATCTCCCCGGAGGGGATGCCCAGGTTCTCCGGCGCGAAGGCCACATCGTCCTCCACGACGTTAGCGACGATCTGGTTGTCCGGGTTCTGGAACACCATGCCCACCGTCCGCCGCACGTCCAGCAGGCGGTTTTCATCGGCGGTGTCCAGCCCGTTCACCAGCACCCGGCCGCTGGTGGGGGTCAGGATGGCGTTCATGTGCTTGGCCAGCGTGGACTTGCCGGAGCCGTTATGCCCCAGCACCGCCACGAAGCTGCCCTCCTCGATGGCGAGGCTGATGCCGCAGAGGCTCTCCAGCTCGTCCTCGGGGTATTTGAAATGTACGTCTTGAAACTCAATGATCGCGCTCAAAGCTCTTGCCCTTTCTTTCACCTGTCAGCGTTCCCAGCGGCAGGTGGCCCCGCAGGGCAGCACCAGGCCGGTATCGGTCACCGGCAGGCCCAGCTCCCGACTCTCGGAGCGGCCGCCGAACTTTTTGGTAAAAATACTCTCCGTCACGTAGCTCAGCACCGAGGGGGAGAGCCCCGTGGTGTAGGAATTGATGATCACAAAGAGCGGCTCCTCCGACAAAACGCCGGCGCAGAGGGACACGAAGGGCCAGAGATTTGTCTCCAGCTTCCAGACCTCGCCCCCCGGGCCGCGCCCGTAGGAGGGCGGGTCCATGATGATGGCGTCGTAGCGGCGGCCGCGGCGGATCTCCCGCTCCACAAACTTGGCGCAGTCGTCCACGATCCAGCGGATGGGCGCCTCCTGCAAGCCGGAGGCCGCTGCGTTCTCCTTGCCCCAGGCCACCATGCCCTTGGCCGCGTCCACATGGCAGACCTGGGCCCCGGCCTTGGCGCAGGCGAGGGTTGCCGCGCCGGTGTAGGCGAAGAGGTTCAGCACGCTGATGGGCCGCCCGGCTTTGCGGATCTTCCCCATGGCCCAGTCCCAGTTGGCGGCCTGCTCGGGAAAGAGGCCGGTGTGCTTGAAGTTCATGGGCTTGACGTTGAAGCGGAGCTCCCCATATTGGATCTGCCAGGCCGCGGGCAGACGGCCCTTGTCCCAGCTGCCGCCGCCGGATTCGCTGCGGCGATAGCGGGCGTCCCGGTCGTTCCAGTGGGGGTTGCGGCGCGGCGTCTCCCAGATGGCCTGGGGGTCGGGGCGGACGAGATAATAGTCTCCCCAGCGCTCCAGCTTTTCACCCTTGGAGCAGTCCAGCACTTCAAAATCTTTCCATTGATCGGCGATCCACATAGCAGTCTCCATACACAGCACATCCATAGTAATTCATGGTATTTTATCACGAAGCCGCGGCCCGGTCAAGGCATAC
>CAMNKQ010000147.1 GCA_946542465.1 uncultured Clostridia bacterium
TGTTTGCGCTTATATACGACCGCGACTGCATCCTCCGCGTCCATGTTCCGGAACACAAAGAACTCATGCCCCAGCAGATTCATCTGCAGGATGGCCTCTTCCGCCGACATGGGCTTGATGGAGAAGCGCTTGCTGCGCACGATGCGGAACTCCTCGTTGTCCGCGTCGTCCTCCATCGGAGCATAGGCAGGCACGGCTTCACGCTCCAACGCCCCCTCGCGCAGTCTCTTGGCAAGGCGGGTCTTGTTCCGGCGGATCTGCCGTTCGATGGCGGCGACGCCGGAGTCAACGGAAGCGTACATGTCGTTCGTAAGTTCGCTTGCCCTGTAATACAGGCCGTTGTTATGGATGGTGATCTCGGCCAGGAAGCGTCCCCGTTCCAGGCTGAAGGTGACAATGGCCTCCGCCTCGGTCTTGAAGAAACGATCCAGCTTGCCGATCTTGCGCATCGCGTAATTGCGCAGATCCTCGGAGGAATCCATCCGTTTCTCGGTGAAAGTGAACTTCATTTGTGCCAACTCCTTTCATCTACTCGCATGGCGAAGAACGGTCTCCCGTGCTTCTTGGCTATATCATACCACACTGGCCGGTGGAAGAAAAGAGCTTTTTGGCAAATTTAACAATAACGTTGCAAATTTGGTATCACACGACCGGCAGGCCCGTGAGCCAGCGGCGCATCATGTCAAAGATATGGTTGCCCGCCATGCGGCGGATGAAGCTGCGGGTGCGCTTTTCCCCGAGGCTGAGCTGGCGCACGAAGGTCTCGCCCTCCACCGCCATGGAGACGAAGACCGTCCCCACCGGGTGCACGCCGTCGCCGTCGGGTCCGGCCAGGCCCGTGACGCCCACGCCGATGTCCGCGCCGGTGATGGCCCGTACGCGCTCGGCCATGGCCTTGGCCACGGGATAGCTCACCGCTCCGTTTTCCTCGATCAGCGCCGGGTCGATGCCCAGGAGCCTGGCCTTGGCCTCGTTGGTATAGGTGACGCAGCCGCCCAGGAACACCGTGCTGGCGCCGGGGATCTCGGTGATGCGGCGGGCGATGTCCCCACCGGTGCAGCTCTCCGCCGCGGCGAAGAACAATCCCTTCTCCTTTAAAAGCGGCAGCACCGCCTCCTCCACGCTCTCGATGTCCATGCCGTAGACATACTCCCCCAGGCGCTCCTTCACATGGGCGATCACCGGGGCCATCATGGCCTCGGCCTCCGCCTCGCTCTTCGCCTTGGCGGTGATCTGCAGCAGGCAATCGCACTCCTTGGCGTAGGGCGCCATGCTGGGATTCGACATGGCATTCATCTCATCCCGGAACATCTGGTCCACGGTGCTCTCCCCCAGGCCGAAGATGCGCACCGAATGGGAGACGATCTGCTCCTGAGAGAGGCGGCGCAGGTAGGGGATGCCGTACTCCCGAAACATGGGCACGCACTCGTTGGGCGGGCCCGGCAGCATCAGGACGATCTTGCCCTCCTTCTCAAAGGCACAGCCGGGGGCCGTGCCCCAGAGGTTGTGAAAGATCGTCGCCCCCTCGGGGATCAGCGCCTGCTGGAAGTTGTTGGGGGTAAAGGGCCGGTCGGGGTGGAGGTAATTGTAGAGGCTCTCCCGCTCGCTCCGGCTCTCCACCAGGGGGAGACCAAAGGCCTCGGCCAGGATCTGCTTGGTCAGATCGTCGCAGGTCGGCCCCAGGCCGCCGGTGGTGATCAGGATATCCGCCCGCCCCTTGGCGATCTCCACGCAGTCGCGCAGGCGGCCGGGGTTGTCCCCCACCACGGTCTGATAGCGGACGTTGATGCCGATGCGGGAGAGCATCTCGGCCACGTCCCGGGTGTCGGTGTTGGTGATGTGGCCCAGCAGCAGCTCCGTGCCGACGGAAATGATCTCGGTGTTATACTGTTTCATCGTTTCTCAGCTCGATCCTTTCGATGCCCTGCAGGGCCTCCTCCACCAGGGCCGCCACGTCCAGCGCGCTCTCGGCGGCCTCCACCTCGTGGAGCTTCGGGCGGGTGCGGGGGTGGCGCGGTGTAAAGACCGTGCAGCAGTCCTCATAGGGCAAAATGGAGGTGTCAAAGGTGCCGATCTTCCTCGACAGCACCACGATCTCCTCCTTGTCCATGCCGATCAGCGGCTGGAGCACCGGCAGCTTCAGCACCGCCTGGGTGGAGGCCATGGCCTCCATGGTCTGGCTGGCCACCTGGCCCAGGTTCTCCCCGGTGACGATGGCCTTCGCCCCGGCGTCCAGGGCGATCCGCTCGGCGATGCGCATCATGAAGCGGCGCATGATGAGCGTGAAATACTCCTCCGGGCACTTATCCCGGATTTCCTCCTGAATATGGGTAAAGGGCACCACTTCCATGGTCATTTTGCCGCAATATCGGGTCAGCAGCCGCCCCAGTTCCACCACTTTGTCCTTTGCCTGCTGGGAGGTGTAGGGGAAGGAGAAGAAGTGCACCGGGATGAGGCGCACGCCGCGCTTGGCGATCATGTAGCTGGAGACCGGGCTGTCGATGCCGCCGGAGAGCAGCGTCACCGCCACGCCGTTGGAGCCCACGGGCATGCCGCCCGCGCCCTGGATGGGCTGGGCATGGACGTAGGCGGCCAGATCCCGCACCTCCAGCACCACGGTCAGCTCCGGGTTGTGCACGTCCACCTCACAGTTGGGATAGGCCTCGGCCAGCTCTCCGCCCACATACTGGCTCAGCTCGATGGAGGTCATGGGGAAGCTCTTGTCGCTGCGCTTGGACTCCACCTTGAAGCTCTTGGCCCGCAGCATGTCCTCCCGCAGGTATTCGATGGCCCGGCGGGCGATGGCGTCCTTGTCCTTCTCGCAGGGCACGGCGCGGCTGAGCTTGACGATGCCGAACACATCCTGCAGCGCCTCGAAGGCCGCGTCCATATCTGCGTCCTCGCTCTCCGCCTCCACATAGACCGTGGACTGCAGGCAGGTTACCTTGAACTTGCCCAGCCCGAGAAGACGGCGGCGGATGTTACCCATGAGCTTCTGTTCAAAGCTGCGGCGGTTGAGGCCCTTGAGGACGATCTCGCCCAGCTTCAGTAAAATCAA
>CAMNKQ010000148.1 GCA_946542465.1 uncultured Clostridia bacterium
AGGGCTATGCCCGAAAATGAAAAACCACCCGCTAGGCGGGTGGATATTTTTTTTTCGTATCGGGGCTTAACTGTTCTGCCCGGCCTCTTCCCGGACATAGCGCACCACGTAATCGGCAAAGCGCCGGGTGGCCGGGCCGGCCTTGGCGCCGGCGGCGATGGCGATGCCGATGGTGCGCCGCGCCTCGGGGAGCAGCGGCAGGATCTGCAGCCGGTCGTGCCGTCCCTTGAGCAGCAGCTCCGGCATGATGCTCATGCCCAGGCCCTGTTCCACCATGGCCAGGATGGCATAGTCGTCCTTGGTGTAGAAGCGGACGTTGGGCTGGACGCCCGCGGCCTCCAGGGCGCGGCGGGCGTCATGGTCGGAGCTCTCCAGGAGGCTGATAAAGGGCTCCGTCTCGCACTCGATGAGCGGGAACTTGGGGTAATGGGCAAAGCGGCTGCCCTCCGGCAGGATGGCCAGCAGCCGATCCTCCATCAGGGGGATGCACTCGCAGTCCACCGCGCAGGGGACGTTCACAAAGCCGATGTCGATGCTGCCGTCGGAGAGCCAGTTTTCCACGTCGTGGTAGTCCCCGTTGAGGAGCTTGAACTCCACGTGGGGATAGTCGGCCTGAAACTCCTTCAGCACGCCGGGCAGCCAGTGGACGGCGACGGAGGTGAAGGCGCCGATGCGCACGGTGCCGCTGTCCAGACCCCGGATCGAGGCGGCCAGCTGGTTGAGCTGCTCCTCGCTGCCAAGCAAAGCGCGCACCGCGGGCATCAGCCGCTCCCCCTCGGCGGTGAGGTGGATCCCGGCCCGGCCGCGCTTGAGCAGGGGGAAGCCCAACTCCTTCTCCAGGCTGTCCAGACTGTGACTCACGGCCGACTGGGTACAGCCCAGCGCCCGGGCGGCCAGGGTCAGGCTGCCCTGCTCCACCACCGCGGCCAGCATCTGATATTTGGATACTTTCATGGAACGCACCTTCTATGAAACAAATTCATATAAACTTGAATAAAATTAAAAGCATTTCTATTATACCGAAAAATCCGAAAAAAACAAGTCTCAGGCGCGCCTTTTCCTCTTGTAAATCCCTTCCGATCCGCTAAAATACAGGCATTCCAGGCAAAAAGAGGGGATACACCATGACAAGCGCAAACATCTGCATCATTCTGGCCATCGCCGTCTACCTGATCGGCATGATCGTGATCGGCTACTTCCACTCCAAATCCACAGGTTCCAGCTCCGATTTCTATCTGGGCGGCCGCAAGCTGGGCCCCGTGGTCACGGCGCTGAGCACCGAGGCCTCGGACATGAGCGCCTACCTGCTGATGGGCGTGCCCGGGCTGGCGCTGTTCTGCGGCGTCGCGGAGGCGAGCTGGACGGCCATCGGTCTGGCCGCCGGCACCTATCTCAACTGGCTCTTTGTGGCCCGCCGGCTGCGGCTCTATTCCGCCAAGCTGGACGCCATCACCGTGCCGGATTTCCTCTCCCGCCGTTTCCGGGATAAGACCAAGCTGATCGAGACCATCGGCGCGCTGGTCATCGTCATTTTCTTCATCCCCTATACCGCCTCCGCCTTCGTGGCCTGCGGCAAGCTCTTTAACAGCATGTTCGGTTGGGACTATGTGCCCACCATGATCGTCTCGGCCATCGTCATCGTGGCCTACTGCACGCTGGGCGGCTTCATGGCCGCCTCCATCACCAGCCTGATCCAGGCCCTGATGATGAGCTTTGCACTGATCGTCGTGCTCGTCTTCGGCATCCGCACCGCCGGCGGCTGGGGCGCGGTGGTGGAAAACGCCCAGAGCGTGCCCGGCTACCTGAGCCTCTTTGCCAGCACCAGCATTCAGGCCGATTCCGCCGGCTCCTACGGCGCCATCCCCATCGTCTCCACGCTGGCCTGGGGTCTGGGCTACTTCGGCATGCCCCATGTGCTGATCCACTTCATGGCGGCCAAGGATGAAAAGCAGCTGAAGACCAGCCGCCGCATCGCCACCATCTGGGTGGTGATCTCCCTGGGCGTGGCCGTGATCATCGGTCTGGTTGGCTTCGCCATGGTGAACGCCGGTGCCATCGAGGGCTTTGGCAGCGCTTCCGAGGCCGAGTCCGTCATCGTCCGTACCGCGGCGCTCATGAGCCGCAACGGCGCCTTCTTCGCCATCATCGGCGGCCTGATCCTGGCTGGCATCCTCGCGGCCACCATGTCCACCGCGGACGTGCAGCTGCTGGCCGCGGCCTCCGGCATCACCCACAATCTGCTGGGCCATGTCTTCGGCATCGAGCTGGACGATAAAAAGAATCTGCTGATCGCCCGCCTCGGCGTGATCGGCATCGCCACCGTCGCCATTTTCTTCGCCCTCAACCCCAACAGCTCCATCTTCCGGGTGGTGTCCTTCGCCTGGGCCGGCTTCGGCGCGACCTTCGGCCCGGTGATGCTCTTCGCCCTGTTCTGGAAGCGCTGCAACGGCAGCGGCGCCATCGCCGGCATGATCGCCGGCGCGGTGACCATCTTCCTGTGGAAATTCCTGGTCCGCCCCCTGGGCGGCGCCTGGGACATCTATGAGCTGCTGCCCGCCTTCCTGGTGGCCAGCCTCTTCATCCTGGTGGTGAGCCTCGCGACCAAGGAGCCGGACAAGGCCATCGTCAAGGAATTCGAAAGCATTTAACAGTCGACAATCGTTTCTCTCTCTCCATACAACGAAGCGGCAGGAACCGAAAGGCTCCTGCCGCTTTGCCGACTTATCAAAAAAGCCTCGCAGAGTTTTGCGCTCGCAAGCGAAAAATCAGTTTTCATCCGTTTTCTCCGGCGGCGTGTACGTCGGAGAAAACACTTCTCAGACCAGAAGTGTGCGAGCGCCTTTGGGCGCGAGTGCGCGCGCTGGGCTGCATCTCTTCCGTCAAGAAAGTCCACAGGACTTTTTTGACGGCCTAACGAAGCGGCCGTCCCTTTCGGGGCGGCCGCTTCAGACTGTAGACAAAGTCGGT
>CAMNKQ010000149.1 GCA_946542465.1 uncultured Clostridia bacterium
AACAAGCTCGCCTTCATCCGCGCCGATCTCTACGATGCCATGTGGGAGCGCATGACCCTGGGCATGAAGATCGGACGCTGCCAGCTCGCTAAGCTCTACGCATACAACGGCCTCATGTTCACCAGCGGGCTGGAGATCGACCGGTACTCCTTCCACATGGATGCCGATCACATCATCGTGGTGGACAATCCCCGGAGCATCGTGAAAGACGTCTCCGTAATCACCGTGGAGGATGACGGCAGCGAAGAACCGGTCCGCACCTATTCCCGCGTGGAGAAGACCATGGACGTGGAGGTGCTGGAGTTTGACGGTGAGGGGCTGATCTCGACAGAGCTGGGGCAAAGTCTCGACCCTTATGCTTACGACAAGCACGACCACCATTCTTTTCAGATCCGCATGCCCTACATCAAGGGCGTGGTGCACGAAGTGGACTTTCACGCTCTGTTTGAAGATCTGGGCATCGACGAGATCCAAGATATTGAGGGTGTCCGCCATCCGGTTTCTCAGGTGGACATGATCCTGACCAAAAGCATGTGTAAGGGCTGGGGCTGGATGAAGGAGAACGGTCTGAGCTGGAAGGAGTATCTGGATCGCTGCCGGAAGTATAAGCACCGGCTGTTTGTCTCCAATATGGACCGCCGCGGACGGGACGGGCTGACCGAACTTAATTTCCAGCTCCTCAACACCGCCGCCATCACAGCGGAGGAATACCGGCCGCATGATCTGCCTGCGGGCTGGAGCAGTTCCCCGGAAAGAGCAGAAGAGATCTGGCTCACCAAGGCAACGGAGACCGCTTATTACAACACTCTGGCCAACACGGATTGGCAGCTTTCCTATTTCCGGGCCGATGAAGAAGACCCGGAGTTGGACTACAGCGACGCCCGAAAACTGCGGGCGAGGCTGCTGCACAAGAACCCGGCTTTCCTGGCCGAGAAGGTCTTTCAGAAAGAGTTGGCGGACAAGGCCAGGCAAATCCGGGAGAAATACGGCATTGGAAAGCTGCAGGTCAGCGGAGACACCCGGTATCTCTCCGACGATCTCATGCGCCTGCTGGCGATCATCGTCCGGCCCACCTCGGAGAAGGCATACCGCTTTTTGCTGCGGGAATGCCTGCGCGGCGCGGAGATCTACGCTCCGCAGCCGGATTATCCCATGCCGGAGCAAATCCCCATCCTGCGAAACCCGCATATCTCCCGGAATGAGGAAGCCTTGGTCACGCCGCTGAATAATGTCGGTCCAATCCGCAAGAAGTATCTGTCCCACCTCTACTATGTGGCGATGGTGGATTCCCGTTCTCTGATCCCCGACCGGCTGGGCGGCGCAGATTATGACGGAGATACCGTCCACGTTTATGCCGAGCCGTTGCTCTGTGACAGCATCCGCCGCAATTATTCCGGCGGACTGGACAACGCGAGCAATCTGCCCCTGCTGAAGATCCCTTCGGCCGAACCCTTGATTGCGGACGCCAGCGACTGGCACGCACGGTTTGAAACGGTAAAGAGCACCTTCTCCTCCCGTGTCGGGCAGATTTCCAATGCCGCCCTGCGCCGGAGCATTTTGGCCTATGACGAAGCAACGCCGGAAGAACTGCGGGAGCAGTACCGCAAGGAGACGGAGATCCTGACCATCCTCACCGGTTTGGAAATCGATTCGGCCAAGAGCGGCATCAAGCCGGATCTGTCCGAATACCTCGGCAACCGGGCCAAGTTCAAGAATATCTTTTTGCGTTATAAGGAGATCGTCGGAGAGCCGGACGAGCACCCATGGTATGAGCCGACAAAAAACAAAAAGCAGAAAACGTATTTTGACAGCGTCGCGTGGGACGAGGTCACGGCCAATCTGGAGCGCACGCCGCTCTACGCCAGGCAGCTCGAAAAACAGACGCGGCCGCCAAAGGCACAGTCGGCTGGGAGCTCGGAGCTGTTTACGTTCGCACTTGATCTGAACTGGAAGGAAAAACTCGACCCACGCACGTTGGAGAAGATGCGCTCGATCATTGCAGACTATGAGGAAGCCAAGCGCCGCTGTGCGGCTTACCGCCACATGAAGCCCTCCGGCAATTACCGGAAGGACGTGCAGCGTATCCTTTTCTCACAGGATCGGGAGAACGAGATCAGCGTGGACGAGCTGTATCAGACCTTTGAGTGGTACGAGGCCTATCAGATCCGCCGGTCTCTGGCGGCCTTGCGGGAATCGGACTGGCAGTTCACGCCCAGAGAGGACAGGGAGCAGCTGCTCTTCACCATCCTGGGAAGCCATCTGCCGCCGACAAAAGAGATCCTCTGCGATTTTCGCAGCGGAGGCTACCGGCTGCTGGGAGATATCCTGATGGATCTGGACGAACAGAATCAGGATACCGCCATGCGAAAATACAAAGGCGTCCTCAAGGAGGACACAGCTCAGATGAAGAGCATGATGCTCGGTGTGATGGAATCTCAGGACTACCGGTGGACGCTGATCCGAAACTGCAAAAGCATCATCTGGCCCACGATCCGCCATTATCCCGGAGAAGTATTGGAGCAGATCGACTGGGATGATGCTGTGAAGTGTGCCGAGGCGCTGGGAAAACGGAGCTTCATTCTGGAAGTGCTGCCTGCATCGGCACTGGACCTGGTCATTGACCGCACAGCACCTGAGAAAAAAGAAAGGGGTGGGAGCCTTGTTGAACGAGTGGGAAGAATTCTCGGCCTACACCGTGTTTCCTGAATACAAGAAAGACAGCTATCTGGGGCGTTTTACGCTGCCCATGCTGCTGGAGATCATGGGCTTCCAGCGCATCCTGACCATTCTAGCGAGGGGCTATCTATTTCAAGAGGGCAGCGACGGCTATGAGCGGATCGAAGTTGCCCGTCGGGCGCTGCTGGCCTGGTGCAGTCTCTCCGGGGAGAAAACAAAAAAAGCCCCGGATCAGGAGACCGATCCGAGGCTCAGAGTAAACT
>CAMNKQ010000150.1 GCA_946542465.1 uncultured Clostridia bacterium
GGCTCGCGGTCCTCGTCAATGGCCTGGGCCTTCTCGTTGATGAGGATGCCCTGCTCGGTGGTCAGCAGGCAGGCGCCCATCCAGAAGCCGTGGAAGGGGGCCTTCTCGATCTTGGAGAGGTGATAGGGCAGCTTGCCGAAGTCCTCGTCCTCGCCTTTGGCGGCGAGCTCGTTGTAGCGCGCGACAGTGGCCAGGAAGGTCTCCTTTGCTTCGCCCTCAAAGCCCAGCTTGTCGGCCAGCTCTTCGAGCGTGTCGCACTTGAAGGCGTTGCCTTTTTCGATCTGCTGCTCATACATATCCAGCATTCTCTCGGGGTTGGAACGGGTCTGCGCGGAGCAGCCGATGGTGTGGAAGCGCTGCACGTCGTCGGGCATGTTGGCGTCAAAGATGGAGGCGTAGACATGGCCCGGCTGGTTGAAGGCGGCGTAGCACATCTGGTCATAGGTGCCGGATTCGCAGGCGAAGCGCTCGCCCTTGCGGTTGACCTTCAGGAAGGGCTGGGTGCCGATGTTGAATTGGCCCTCGGTGGCGGGGAAGACCTTGTCGCCGGCGGCGGTGGTCATATAACCGGCGTCCACACCCGGGGCGACGATGCCGCGGTCGAAGAGCATGGGGGCGGGCTCGGCCTGCATGGCGGCGCCGATCCACATGGCGGCCTTGATGCCGTCGCCGGTATCGCCGGGCCAGCTGTTGTCGTAGGTGGTGACGGCCGTACCCAGGGGGTCAAGAGCTTCCATCATCGCGACGTTGCGCGGATAACCGCCGGTAGCCAGCAGCACGCCATTCTTCGCGTTGATGCGCAGATAGGAGCCGTCCTCTTTCCGGGCGATGACGCCGGTCACGCGGCCGCTCTCATCCTGCTCCAGCTTCACCATCGGGGTGGAGAAGAGGATCTGGTTGCCGCCCTCCTCAATCATCTGCTGGAACATATCCAGACGGTCGAGGGCGCTGTTCCAGAAGTGCTCCTCAGCGGGGAAGAAGTAGCCGGACTTCTCGGGCTCGGGCCAGTGGGACTCATCGCCGAAGGTCACGTCGAGCTTTGCCTCCGGATCGTACTTGGCATAGCAGTCCTTGATGAACTTGTGCATATCGGCGGACTCGTCAAACCAGGTCTGGAAGGTCCGGAGATTGATCTTGCCGGAGGAGAACTTCTTGAGCTCGCGGCGCATGGCGCCACGGTCCATCGGGGCCTCACCTGCAGCCAGCATATCCTCGGAGTCGCAGACGCCATACCAACCGCGTCTGCGGGCGTGGGTGGTACCCTTTTCGATCACGAGGGTCTTATAGCCCTTGCTGGTGGCATAGGCACCGGCACACAGGCCGCCGTTGCCCGCGCCGACCACCAGGAAATCGGTCTCGATGGTCTCGGCGATGTCAGCCTCGGCCACTTCGGGGGCCGTGCCCAGCCAGTCAGCGGGTGCCGCTTCCTCGTCCTCGGCGGTGCCGATGACTTCCACGGGGATCTCGCCCTTGGCCTGGGCGATGCACTTGGCCGCGGCTTCTCTGACCGCACCGGAGGTGATGGAGGCGCCGGCAACGCCGTCGATCTCGGCGCTCTGGCTGTTCATCAGGGCCTCGCGCAGCTCTTCGGCCGCGGCCTGGCCGATGGAGGCGGTCTCACCGGAGACGTCCAGCACGACGTCGGTGATGGCGTCTTCACTGAAGGTCATGGTGACCAGGACAGTGCCCATACCGGTGGCGGTGGCGGAGTAAGTGCCGGGGGTGTACAGACCGGCAGCACGGGCACTGTCGTGGAAGCCGAGGCTGGCAAGAGCCAGACCGGCGGCGCCGGCGACGGAGCCCTTCAGAAAGTCTCTGCGGGAAAGATTCTTCATGGATATTCTCCTTTTTTGTATTTCTTTGCGTTTTCGAAACGCCGTTTAACAGTTTCAGTATAAAGCCGGGTGCAGGCCGCAGGTCAAGAAAAACTTGCGAATTTTTTCACATGCTTCTGTCGCTTGATAGATGCGTGTTTTTTCGGTATAATAACGTTGTTCCTTGTGCACATGCGGCCAAACGAAAGAAGAACAACGGAGAACAAACGAGGCTTACAGACCGACATGAAACAATACCGCATCGGCGATTTTGCCAGATACCTGGGGGTTACCCCCGACTTGCTCAAACACTATGAGGACATGGGAATCATCCAATCCCAGCGCAGCGAGAGCGGCTACCGCTACTACCCCTTTCACACCACCCGGCTGCTGATCGAGAGCATCCGCCTGCGCAACTATGGCTTTACCCTCCGGGAAATTCAGGAGATTCTGCAGGCTCACAGTGTGGATAACGCCCGGATGGAGGCGCTTCTCTCGGGGAACATGCGGCGGCTTGAGCAGGAGATCCAGCTGGACGAGGCGCTGCTGGAGGACTATCGGGACTTTCAGGTCTGGAAACAGCCCCTGGAAAAGCGGGACTGGGACTGGGAGATCCGCTGGAGCGTGCCCATGTGCTTTCTCCCCCATACGGATCGGGACGATTTTCTCCAGGATCCCCGGATCTATGAGATCCTGAACCCCTGGATGAGCTTCATCCCCATCGTCAAATCCGCCATGCGGGTGGAGGCGGATGGCCAGCTCACCTGGGGCTTTCTGGCCCGGAAGCAGGATGTGCAGCGGCTTGCGCTTCCGCTCAACGAGGCCGTGGTGCATCTCCCCTCGCAGAAGATTTTCTATTATAAGTACCGGGGCCGCGTCCTGAAAATGATCAAAGAAGAAGCCGGGGAGCCGGGACACCCCGCCTTTCAGGTGCTCCGCTCCCTGGGCCTGGAGCCTGTGGGCAGCTATTGCCGCGCTCATCTCGTACCCGCCGACTGGCAGCTTGATCCCGGCTACCATTACGGCTACTACGCCATCCCCATTCGCGATTAAACGGGCGCGTTGCAAAATAGCGTCGAATAACAAAAGCACCAGTTAGGTCCAAAAAGG
>CAMNKQ010000151.1 GCA_946542465.1 uncultured Clostridia bacterium
ACCTCGATCCAGCCCTCGCCCTTGCAGGTGGGGCAGCCCTTGCCGCCGCACTTGTGGCACTGGATGTCCAGCTCGCAGCTCGGTTCGGTGAAGGGGAAATGGTGGGGGCGGAAGCGGGTGACCGTGCCCTCGCCGTAGATCTTCTCCACGACCAGGTTCAGCGTCGCTTTGAGATCCGCCATGGTGACGCCCTTGTCGATGACCATGCCCTCGATCTGATGGAACATGGGCGAATGGGTGGCGTCCACCTCGTCCTTGCGGTAGACGCGGCCCGGGGCGATCATGCGGATGGGCAGGCTCTTGGTCTCCATGGCGTGGACCTGCATGGGCGAGGTCTGGGTGCGCAGGAGGATCTTGCTGTCCTCGGTGAAATAGAAGGTATCCGTCCACTCCCGGGAGGGATGGCCCTCGTCGATGTTCAGCTTGGTGAAGTTATAGTCGGCCAGCTCCACTTCGGGACCGTCGACGATCTCAAAGCCCATGCCGATGAAAATCTCCTTGATTTGATCCAGGACGTTGTACATGGGGTGCTTGTGCCCGATGCGCACGTCCTTGGCCGGCAGCGTGACGTCCACCGTCTCCAGCTCCAGCTTTTTCTCCAGCATGGCCTTGTTGAGTTCCGTCCGGCGCGCCTCGATGGCGTTTTCGATCTCGGAACGCAGCTGGTTTGCCATCTGGCCCATGGCCGGGCGCTCCTCGGCGGAGAGCTTGCCCATCTGGCGCAGGATGCCGGTCAGCTCGCCCTTCTTGCCCAGATAACGCACGCGCAGATTTTCCAGGTTTTCCGCGTCGTCCGCCGCCAGGATGGCCTGGATCGAAGCGGCGCGCAGAGCCTGCATTAACTCTTTCATTCCTATCCCTCCATAAAAATAAAAAGCCTCCGTCCCGCCTGGGACGAAAGCATAACTTCCGTGGTACCACCCACATTCGGCACAAGGCCGCACTTTGATGAGCCTAACGCGCTCCACACGCCGGGGATTGGCCGGAGCTCCCGGGCGAACCAAGCACGGACGACTCAGGAGGCTTACAGCCGGTGACCTCCATTCTCTTTCAGCCGCGGATCGCGCTATTTTCCCGTTCACAGCTTTGATAAGAGTACCACATTCGCGCCGAATTGGCAAGAGCTTTTTTCGCCCTCCAAGCTATTTGACGAATACCGCCTGCGGTATTATAATGATACCCGCTACGAAACGAGCAGTCATGAGCATGACAGGCAGGCGCATAGGCTGTGGTATCTGAATTCAGGGAGGATACCATGAAACGAAGCATTCCGCTTTTGCTGATCTGCCTGCTGCTGTGCGGCTGCGGAAACCGTGCGCTGGAAAACCGATTCACCGCTTTTTCTCAGGCTCTGGCGGAGCAGGAGACGCTGCAGTTCACCGCCGAGGTTCGCAGCGAATACGACGATAAGAGCTTTTCCTTTAGCCTCGCCTATCAAAAAGACGCCGATGGCCAGACCATCCGCGTTCTGGAGCCGGAGCGCATCGCCGGCATCCAGGCCCATCTGGCGCCGGAGAGCAGCACCCTGGAGTTTCAGGGTCTCATTCTCGACACCGGCCCTCTCGACCCCTATGGGCTGAGCCCGATGAATGCGCTGCCGACGCTGGTGGACGCTCTCTGCGGCGGGCACCTGGAGAGCGCCTGGGAGGAGGACGGAATCCCGGCCTATCATCTGATCTGGGACGATCATCTTGCCGCCCGCGTCTGGTTCGAGCCGGAGACCATGGTCCCCCTCCGGGCGGAGCTGCAAAGCGACGATACGGTCCGGATCTTTTGTGAAATTCACGACTGGAGATAAGAGCATGAACGATCTGCAAAAGAGAAGCTGGGCGGAGATCTCTCTGCCCAATCTGAAACACAACTATACCCATATCCGCGCCGCGCTGCCAGAGGGCTGCCGCTTTCTCGGCGTCGTGAAGGCGGACGCCTATGGTCACGGCGCCCTGGCCGTCGCCGGGCTGCTGCAGGAGCTGGGGGCCGATTATCTGGCTGTCTCCTGTCTGGATGAGGCGCTGGAGCTGCGGCAAGGCGGTATCCACATGCCGATCCTGATTCTCGGCCACACCCCCCATGAGTACACCGAAACTCTCATTGAGAATAACATCACCCAGACGGTCAGCGCCCTGGCCAAAGCGGAGCAATACTCCGCCGCCGCTGCCGCCCTCGGCAAGAGCTTGAAGATCCACCTCAAGCTGGACACCGGCATGTCCCGCCTGGGCTTTCTCTGCGCCGGGAGCTATTTTGACAGCGGGATCGACAATCTCTGCCGTTCCGTCGCGCTGCCTCATTTGGAAACAGAGGGCATCTACACCCACTTCGCCGTCTCCGATGAGGCCGGAGAGGAGAACGAGCGCTATACCCGGGAGCAGTTTTCCCTGTTCTGCCGGGTCATTGACGAGGTGGAAAGGCGCAGTGGCTTTCACTTTGCGATCCGCCACTGCGCCAACAGCGGCGCGGTGGTGAACTATCCGGAGATGGCGCTGGACATGGTGCGCCCCGGTCTGCTGCTCTACGGCTACGGCGATACCAGCGGCCGGCTGGAGCTGCGGCCCTGCATGCGTCTCGTCACTACGGTCAGCACCATCAAGTACTACGAGCCCGGCACCTCCGTCAGCTATGGCCGGCACTACACCACCGACAAGCGCACCCGTATGGGCGTCCTCGCCATCGGCTATGCCGACGGTCTCCCCCGCCTCATCTCCAACAAATGCTCCTTCGCCGTGCCGGGAGGACTTGCCCCCCAGCGGGGCAGCATCTGCATGGACATGTGCATGGTGGATCTGAGCGG
>CAMNKQ010000152.1 GCA_946542465.1 uncultured Clostridia bacterium
TATACCAACCTGATTTGACAGCATCCAGCACCATGATAGGAAAAGGCTTTTTGCTATCATAGTGTTTTCGAATGATAAGGATGAAGTTGATACAAAAATGCTTGTCTTTTGCGACAGACAAGCGTAAAATGACCGCGTAATGAGAGGCAGAACTGCCTCTCATGTGCGTTTTAGCCTCACAAAGCCAGAAGGAGGAATTCATTATGAGTACAGTACCGGAACTGTTTGGCAGCATGGTATTCGACGACAAGGTCATGCGTGCGCGCCTGTCCGCGGATGTCTATCACAGTCTGAAGGAGACCATCCGCAAAGGGAAGAAGCTGGATCTCTCTGTAGCCAATGCCGTGGCGGATGCCATGTGCGCCTGGGCTGTGGAGAACGGAGCCACCCATTTTACCCATTGGTTCCAGCCGCTGACCGGCATCACGGCGGAAAAGCATGAAAGCTTCCTCTCTCCTGCGCCGGACAGCCACGTGATCATGAAGTTTTCCGGCAAGGAACTGATCCAGGGTGAGCCGGACGCCTCCAGTTTCCCCTCCGGCGGCCTGCGGGCCACCTTTGAGGCGAGAGGCTACACCGCCTGGGATCCGACCTCCTATGCTTTTATCAAGGAAAAGACGCTGTGCATCCCGACGGCCTTCTGCTCCTACGGCGGCGAGGCGCTGGACAAAAAAACGCCGCTGCTGCGTTCGATGGAGGCTCTGAACCGCCAGGCGCTGCGGGTGCTGCGCCTGTTCGGAAATCATGAGGTACAGCGGGTCGTGACGAACGTCGGCCCGGAGCAGGAGTATTTCCTGGTGGACCGGGACATGTACCTCAAACGGAAGGACCTGATCTACACCGGACGCACGCTCTTCGGCGCCAAGCCGCCCAAGGGCCAGGAGCTGGAGGATCACTACTTCGGTGCCATCAAACCCCGGGTCAAGGCCTTCATGGAAGAACTGAACGAGGAGCTCTGGAAGCTTGGCATCTACGCCAAGACCGAGCACAACGAGGTCGCGCCCTGCCAGCATGAGCTTGCGCCGATCTTCACTGTAACCAACGTCGCGGCGGATCACAACCAGCTCACCATGGAAATCATGAAGAAAGTCGCCCGCAGGCACGGCCTCGTGTGCCTGCTGCACGAAAAGCCCTTTGCGGGCGTCAATGGCAGCGGCAAACACAACAACTGGTCCATGTCCACGGATACCGGCGTCAATCTCCTGAGCCCCGGAGACACTCCCTATGAAAACGCGCAGTTTCTGCTCTTCCTGGTGGCGGTCATCAAGGCGGTGGACGAGTATCAGGGGCTGCTGCGCCTGAGTGTGGCCTCCGCCGGGAACGACCATCGTCTCGGCGCCAATGAAGCGCCGCCGGCCGTCATTTCCATCTTCCTCGGCGATGAGCTGAGCGCCGTACTGGACGCCATCGAGACCGACAGCCCTTACACCGGAACGGAGAAACAGAGGATTCGCCTGGGTGCCGACGTGCTGCCCCGCTTCAACCGGGACACGACAGACCGCAACCGCACCTCGCCCTTTGCCTTTACCGGGAATAAATTTGAGTTCCGCATGGTGGGCTCCAACGATTCCATTTCCTGCGCGAACATCATGATCAACGCCGGCGTAGCGGAAGCGCTGCGGCAATTCGCGGATGTTCTGGAGAACTGCGCGGGGGACTTTGATACCTGCCTGCACGAGCTGATCCGTGAGAACATCAAGGCTCACAAGCGTATCCTGTTCAACGGGAACGGCTATGACGACGCCTGGATCAAGGAGGCAACAGAGGAGCGCGAACTTCTGAATCTGCGCACGACGCCGGATGCGCTGCAGATGGTGCTGGTGCCGGAGAACATGGAGATGCTGCAGCGGCATAAGATCTTCTCCGAGGCGGAGATCCGCTCCCGCTATGAGATCACTATGGAGAACTATGTGCGTACGGTGCGCATCGAGGCGCTGACCATGGCGGACATGGCCAGAAAAGAGATCCTGCCCGCTGTTCTGCGCTTCACCGGCAATCTGGCTTCCGGAATCAGCGAGAAGAAAAAGGCCGTGGCTGTGCTGCCCTGCCGGGCGGAAACCAAGCTGCTGGAAAAGCTCTCCGGCCTTGCCGATGAGATCGATGCGGCCATTGAGGCGTTGGAGAAGAGTATTGAAAATTGCGGCGGGGATATCACAACACAGGCCTTCTTCATCCGGGATGAGCTTCTGGGAAGGATGGACGCGCTGCGCACGCTCTGCGACAGGGCGGAGACGCTTACGGCCGCGTCCTATTGGCCGTTCCCGACTTACGGCGATCTGCTGTTTGGCGTATAAAAGGAGGACTTCGACATGTGCGGAATCGTTGGATTTGTCGGAGCGCAAAGTGCCGCGCCCATCCTGCTGAAGGGTCTGCAACAGCTCGAGTATCGTGGCTATGATTCGGCGGGCGTCGCCGTGATGGACGGCGACAGGATCCGGGTCGAAAAAGTGAGCGGGCGTATCGCCAGGCTCTGCGAAAAGACCGATAACGGCGCGTCTGTCCCCGGCAGCATCGGCATCGGGCACACGCGCTGGGCGACCCACGGCGCGCCCACGGACATCAACGCCCATCCCCATCTGTCCAATGACGGGCGCTTTGCCATCGTGCACAACGGAATCATCGAGAATTATCTCGCGCTGCGCGAGGAATTGATCGCGGACGGATATCTGTTCCAAAGCGAGACGGATACCGAGACCATCGTCCATCTGCTGGAGAAATATTACGACGGGGATATCAAAACCGCCGTCATGAAGACGGCGGCGAGACTGGAAGGCTCCTATG
>CAMNKQ010000153.1 GCA_946542465.1 uncultured Clostridia bacterium
TTTTCGTGCAGCTGCTGCATCATGCGCATCATGACCGGTCCCATGATCCGCGCGTGGGCTTCGATCAGCCGGTGGTCAAAGTTTGGCAGAATACGGGGATGATCGTCGATCAGCAGCGTCGGCTCCTCGCCGTCCCGGCAGGCGGGCCAGGCGGGGATGCCCTCGCCGTTGGGATCGCCGGTCCGGGCAAACTGCATCA
Organism: uncultured Clostridia bacterium; assembly: GCA_946542465.1. Taxonomy (GTDB): domain Bacteria; phylum Bacillota; class Clostridia; order Oscillospirales; family Oscillospiraceae; genus Limivicinus. The sequence continues at coordinate 200 of CAMNKQ010000153.1, forward strand.
GACTGCCAAAGGCGAGAGCCTGCACCCGCTCGGACAGTCCGGCGTCCGCCAGCGGGCCGTGGGGGTATTCCACCAGATCGATGTTGTGGAAGAAATAGGGGATGTCGCAGCAGTGCCAGGGGGTGTTGCCGCCGTCAATGGGCTGATCCATGTTGAAGAGATAGGACCAGGTGCAGTCGTTAAGACGGCCGCGCTGAGCCAGGTAAGCAATCTCCGGGGCGCGGAAGATGAAGTCCAGCCGCAGCAGGTCGATCAGCTGCCGCTCCGGGTAAGCCTCCCGAAACAGGGGGATCAGTTCTGCGGCGCCCTCTTCGCCCAGCATCTGTCGGATGGCGGCCTCCTGCTCCTTTTCACTCATGCCCGAGCGGTCGTAAGGGGAGGGAGTAAAGGAAGTAAACTCTCCGAAAACGCTGCCCACCAGCAGCGGGATGTGCTTCGTCTCCTCCCGGAAGCCGCGGACGCCGGGCTCCCCCAGATAAAAAGCGTTGGGATGGGGCTTGCAGCCCACATACTTGCCCGCCGCCTCCAGCGCGGGCTTGACCTTGCTGTAGGCCTTGGCCAGCAGATGATAATCCACCGTCTCCAGCTCCTTGACGCCGGAGAGCTTCAGCTCCGCCATCAGAGCCTCCGCCAGATCCCGGCCGCTGCCCACCGCGTCGCCCAGCACGGGGCCGATCACGCCGCTCATCACCACGCCCCTGGCGTACAGTCCGTCCGCCGAGGGGGACTGGAGCAGGGTCGTGACCTTGGCGCCGCCGCCGGACTGGCCGAAGACCGTCACATTCCCGGGATCCCCGCCAAAGGCGGCGATGTTGTCCCGCACCCAGCGCAGCGCGGCGATGATGTCGTCCCCGCCGGCATTTCCGGAGTTTGCGTATTCCTCACCGTAGTCGGACAGGTCAAAATATCCGAGGATGTTCAGCCGGTGGTTGACGGAGACCACCACCACGTCGCCAAAACGGCTCAGGTTGGCGCCGTCGTAAGCCAGATGCTCGATGGAGGAGCCGGCCTCATAACCGCCGCCGTGGAGCCAGAAGAGGACCGGACGCTTCTTCCCGTCGGCAGCGGGCGTCCAGACGTTCAGATTCAGGCAGTCCTCATCCATGGGCCAGAAGCGATGGGGCACATGGAGCTCCCCGTTGGGCCGGTCGTTGGTGAGCAGGGGGCAGACGAAGCCGTAGTTCGAGGCGTCGAATACCTCGTCCCAGGCTTTCACCGGCTCCGGCGCGTGAAAACGCCGGGCCCGGGCGTAGGGGATGCCCTTGAAAATAAGAAGGCCGTCGTGCTCATAGCCCTTGACGAGCCCCCGGTCGGTCCGGACCAGAGCGGCCTCGGCGTCGCAGCGGAAACTGTGCTTCATGGCAGGATCCTCCATTTGATAAGAATCATCTGATGATGAGAAAAGTATATCAGTTCTCCCAAAAAATGCAAGCATGTCGGGCGTGCACCAGGGAAAATTGACAAACGATGCCGCACAAGATAAAATGACAACAGAAGAAAGGGGGACAGACCCGTGCAGAAACTGAAACGCTTTTTTTCATCCTCGCTCAATCGCGTGATCCTTCTGATCTTCGCGGTGCTGATCCCCCTGAACCTGTTGACACTCGTGCTGGGCCAGCGGGTCATGACGGAGTCAGAAAAGCAGATCGGGCTGGAGCTGCAGCACACGCTGTCGCTCTCTCTGAACCTGGCGAACGAGGCCACGAAGCGCGTCGATACCTATCTGGCCCTGCTGTCCATCGACGACCCGGACTACCTGCGATTGCGGGACAAGGAGATCGACAGCGAGGAGGAGCGCTACCGCCAGGTGCAGGCGGTGGTGGACACGCAGACAAAAATGAAGAAAAAGCGGGAAGACGAGTTCTTTATCAGCGCGATCTTCGCCTACTTCCCGGAAAAGAATATCTTTGCCAACGACAGTAATTACGCCGCCAGAAGTTCCCAGGTCCGCACCCGCATCATGGAGGAGATCGAGGACGGCTCCGCTTCGCCCCGGCAGGGTGTCCGCCTGCTCTCCGTGAACGAGCGCACGGTGCTGGTCGCAATGAGCGAGCACAGGGGCGTTTGGTACGGCTCCTGGATCGAACTGTCGGATTTCGCCCGCCAGATCCCTCTGGAGGAGGGGCGCATTCTGGCCTTCACCGACCGGGACGGTCAGGTCTTGTACGCAAGCCGGGAACTGCCGGAGCAGGTGGAACCGAGGGCAGGCCGGCAGAAGATCGGCGGGCAGAGCTATCTAATCTCCGCAGCGGCTTCCCCCTCCGGAGAACTGTATGCCCTGGAGCTGGTACCCGCCCGTCAGATCAGCGGCGCGCTGCCCTTTGCCATCCGACTGCTGCAGCTTTTGTCCGTGGCGGCGGTGATCGCCCTGCCGATCCTGCTGCTGGCCATGCAGCACTGGGTACTGGGGCCGGTGGCCCAGCTCAACCGGGCCATCGAAACCGTGGAGGGCGGCGATCTGGACTATCGGATCCCGGAGAAGGAGCAGGGCACCGAGTTCAACCGCATCAACCGCAGCTTCAACCACATGATGGATCAGGTGGAGGAGCTGAAGATCAGCGTCTA
>CAMNKQ010000154.1 GCA_946542465.1 uncultured Clostridia bacterium
TCCGCCGCCTCCGGGAGTTCCAGGATCTCCGCCGCCTCCGACACGATCTGCGCGCAGCGGAAATAGTAGGCGCTGGCGATGAAGAGCGGATCGGTGGCGCCGAAGGGGCCGGGCTGGGGATTGTCCAGAGCCAGCCAGTCGGCAAAATGGAAGCCGTCCTTGACCAGGTGCTCTCCGCCGATGGCTTCCTCCCGCCGCCGCTGGCAGTCCACCCAGGCCTTCATGCCCGGGTAGCACTCCCGCAGCAGTTCTCGGCTGCCGTAATACCGCCAGACGTTCCAGGGGATGATCACCGCCGCGTCCGCCCAGGGGCTGGAGCCGTGCTCCCCGATCATGCCCTGCTTGATGCGGGGCACCACGTTGGGCACGCTGCCCCCCAGGACGCTCTGCTCGGCGCGCATATCCCAGAGGTATTTCCGATAGAAAGCGGGCATGTACAGGCTTTGGCAGGCGGTGGCGGAGATAGCCTGGGCGTCGCCGGTCCAGCCCAGACGCTCATCCCGCTGGGGGCAGTCGCTGGGCACGTCCAGAAAGTTGTCCTTCATACCCCAGAGGGCGTTTTGGAAGAGCCGGTTCACCGGAGCGCTGCCGGTGCGCAGCCCTACGATCTGGGGCACGGCACTGCGCAAATGCACGGCGGTAAAGTCCTCCGACCGGACGGGATGATCGCAGTCCACCTTCATATAGCGAAAGCCAAAGAACGTGAAGTGGGGACGTACCTCCCGCGCTGTTCCGTCGGAGATATAGGTAAAGCACGAGACGGCCGTGCGGTAGTTGTCATGGTAGAATTCTCCGTCCTGCAGGATCTCCCCCGCCGTGAGGGAGATGCTCGCCCCCTCCGGCAGGTCACAGGAGAAGCGCACCCAGCCGGTCAGATTCTGCCCGAAGTCCAGAACCGTATCGCCCTTGGGCGTGCGGATCAGCTCCTTCACCGGGAAGCGGTCACACTCCACCACCGGCAGGGACACCCGGTCCTGCAGTTTTCCGCACCTCTCCGGGGCTGTCAGCATCACCGGGCCGACCGGCTCCGGCCGGATGCGCGCATCCCAGGTTTCCCCGTCATAGATGTTGGCGAAGCGGATGGGAGAGCGCAGCTCCTCCCAGCTCTCGTCCGTGGCTGTGAGCAGCGTGTCTCCCTGCCACAGCTCCGCGATGGCGTAGAGCCGCTCGCCGTAAAGATTCGTATAGCCGCCCTCAAAGCCCAGACGGCCCTTGAACCAGCCTTCGCCCAGGGCGACGACCAGGCTGTTCTCCCCCTCCCGCAGCAGAGATGACACGTCGTAAGTCTGGGCGGCCAGATGAAAATCATAGGCGTGATAGCCGGGAGAGAGAAACTCCTTGCCGACTTTCGCGCCGTTCAGATAGGCCTCGCAGACACCCAGACCGCAGAGATACAGCCGCGCGGCCCCCTCCCGCTTTTCACAGAAAAAGCGCTTTCGCAGCAGCGCGGAGTTCCGATCCTGCGCGGGGCTGATCCAGCGGCCCATCCAGGGCTCGTCCCGTTTGCCGGTCTCGAAGGAGGAGGAAGCCTGGGCGCGCTGGCCGTCCACAGCCCAGACGGTCAGAGTATAGTCATAGCGTGTCCGCGGAAGAAGCCGCAGCGGCACCGTCCAGCCGAGGCTGTCGGCCGAAGGATTTTCGCCGCTGTCGTAGACGGTCTCTCCTTTGGCGCATATTTCCAGCGAGGCCCCAAGCTGCCTGCCGGCAGCTTCCTCCACGGTCCAGGAAAAGACAGGCTTCTCCATGGCAAAGCCCAGGGGCTCGGTCAGATTGCAGACGCGCAGATCGTTCAGCTTCATTCGTCTCTCCTCAGTTTCAGATGCATAGCGTCTTCACCTTCCACCTGATAGAACGCGGGACGCTCAAGGTATTTATCATTGGGCGTATGCAGGGTGAAGCACAGTGAGCCGTCCTTCTCCGTAAAGATCATGCCGTGGCCGCCGTTTGCGGGGTAGAGGGGCGTTCCCAGCTGCCGCCAGGGGCCGCGGACCCTCCCGTTTTCCGACATGGCCACACCCACGGCGTAGGCCTGCTCGCTCCAGCTTGACCAGGTCATGATCAGTTCTCCATCGTGGAGCTTTTTCACGCAGGGTCCGTCGGTAAAGTACACATCGCCCTCCATCCCGAACTCTGTTTTTGCGAAGGGGACGGGTCTGGCCCAGGGCGCCTCCGCCGCGGAAAACAGCGTCACCGGTTCCCCGACCGCTGCGGAGAGATCCTCCTTCAGAGGCAGCAGGCACATGTCCCCTTTGGGATCGTCCTCAAAGGAATGGGAGAAGATCAGCCAGGGTTTTCCCTCTTCCAGATACAAGGTTCCGTCGATACAGGACCAGTCCTCCGGGCTCAGACGAGCGCCGAAGGGGACGAAGGGACCGAGGGGCGAGTCACTGCGCAGGACATAGATGCCCTTCTTCCGGTCCGCCGCACCCAGCGTGGTGATCAGAAAGAAGGCATCCCGGTAATACACGCACTCCGGCGCCCAGTAGGCCCGGTCCGCCCAAAAGCCCTCGGGCCGGTGGAAAACCTCCACGGGTCCTTCCCAGTTTTCCCGGTCGGCGCTCACATAACAGTCGAAGCCCTCGGCCTCTCCCCAGCAGCTTTCGCTGCGGGTGCCGTAGAGATAATAGCGATCCTCGTGCAGCAGTACATAGGGATCGCGGATGTTGATCTCGTTTGTTTTCATCTCATTCCCGCCTGCAGAGAAGGTTTCGGATCTCGGTGCCCTTGGACAGGTTGCCGTCCACCCGGATCTGACCGCTGA
>CAMNKQ010000155.1 GCA_946542465.1 uncultured Clostridia bacterium
TCTTTGACGCGCAGCAGGCAGCGCATGGCGTTGAGGATCGCCAGGATCAGCACGCCCACATCGCCGAACACGGCCCACCACATGTTGGTCAGGCCCGCGGCGCTGAGAAACAGAATGCCGAACTTCACCGCCAGGGCAAAGATGATGTTCTCGTGCACGATGCGCATGGTGCGCCGGGCGATCTTTTTGGCCAGCGGCAGGCGGGAGGGCTTGTCGTCCATCAGCACGATGTCCGCCGACTCGATGGCCGCGTCGCTGCCCATGGCGCCCATGGCGATGCCCACGTCCGCCCGGCTCAGCACCGGCGCGTCGTTGATGCCGTCGCCCACGAAGGCCACGCGCCGCCCCTCGGCCAGCAGCTTTTCCACCTGCTCCACCTTCTGCGCCGGCAGCAGTCCGGCATAGACCCGGTCCACGCCCAGCTGCTCCGCCACGGCTTTGGCCACCTTCTCGGTGTCGCCGGTGAGCATGACCGTCTCAGTGACGCCCCGCGCCTTCAGCTTGCGGATGGCCTCGGCGGCGTCGGGCTTGAGCTGATCGCTGATGACGATGTGCCCCATGTAGCGGCTGTCCTCGGCGATGTGGATCACCGTGCCGGGCAGATGGCACTCGTGCCAGGCGGCGCCCACCTGATCCATGAGCTTGCCGTTGCCCACATAGAAGGTCCTGCCGTCCACCTGGGCCTGAATGCCCATGCCGGCCAGCTCCTTCACCTCGCCGATGCGGCTGCGGTCGATGTCGCCCTCGTGGGCCTTCACCACCGACTCGGCCACCGGGTGGCTGGAATAGCTCTCGGCAGCGGCGGCGATATCGAGAAGCTCCTCTTCGGAGATCTCGGCCGGGTGGATGGCGTCCACGGCAAAGCGGCCCTGGGTGAGGGTGCCGGTCTTGTCGAAGACCATGGTGTCCACCTTGTCCAGCATCTCCATGTAGTTGGCGCCCTTGATGAGTATACCGTCCCGGGAGGCACCGCCCAGACCGCCGAAAAAGCTCAGCGGGACGGAGACCACCAGCGCACAGGGGCAGGACACCACCAGGAAGATCAGCGCGCGCCGGATCCAGTCGCTCCAGTCGCCGTGGAAAAACAGGGGCGGGATCAGGGCCAGCAGCACCGCACTCACGACCACCAGCGGGGTATACCAGCGGGCAAAGCGGGTGATGAAGTTCTCGATGCGGGATTTCTTCTCGGCGGAGTTTTCCACCAGCTCCAGGATCCGGGCCACGGTGCTCTCGGCATAGGCGCTCTCCGTGCGGATCTTCAAAAGGCCCGTGAGGTTGATGCTGCCGGAGACCACCGGCTCGCCCACGGTCTTATCCACGGGCAGGCTCTCGCCGGTGAGGGCGGCGGTGTTGACGCTGCTGCTGCCCTCGAGGACGACGCCGTCCAGGGGGATCTTTTCCCCGGGCTTGACCAGGATCGTCTCGCCCACGGCGACCTCCTCCGGATCCACCTGCTGTTCCTCTCCATGGCGCAGGACGTTGGCATAATCGGGGCGGATGTCCATGAGGGCGGCGATGGACTTGCGGCTGCGGCCCACGGCGACGGACTGGAAAAACTCGCCGATCTGATAGAAGAGCATGACCGCCGCGGCCTCGGGATACTCCCCGATGGCGAAGGCGCCCAGGGTGGCGATCGCCATCAGGAACTTTTCATCAAAGACCTGGCCATGGGCGATGTTGCGCAGGGCGGACCAGAGCACGTCCCAGCCGATGACCAGATAGGGAACGACGAAGGCCAATGCCTTCCATAGCCCCTCTGCGGGCAGCAGCGCCGCCACGAGGGTGAGCAGCACCGCCGCGAGGATCCGGTAGAGGGTTTTCTTCTGCCGTCTCGTCATATCCCGGTTATTTCAGGAGGACCCGGCAGTCCGGCTCCACCTTGGCGATGCACTTGACGGCGGCCTTCACGACCTCGTCAAAACGCTCGTCCTCGGCCTCGATGGTCATCTTCTGGGTCATGAAGCTCACGCTGGCGTCCTTCACACCGTCCAGCTTTTTGATGGCGGCCTCCATCTTCGCGGCGCAGTTGGCGCAGTCCAGATCCTCCAGCTTAAAGGTCTTTTTCATGCTCGTCAGTTCCTTTCCGTTTTAGTGTTTTTCAATGAGATGCTCAAAGCCCTGGGCGATGATCGTGCGTACATGATCGTCGGACAGGAAATAGTAAATGGTTTTGCCCTCGCGGCGATTGCCGACCAGGTTCGCGTCCTTCAGGATGCGCAGCTGATGGGAGATCGCCGACTGGGTCATCCCCAGCAATTCCGCGATCGCACACACGCACATCTCCGATTCAAACAGGGCGTAGAGGATCTTGACCCGGGTGGAGTCGGCGAAAATCTTGAACAGGTCGCTCAGATCGCTGAGCAGCTCGTCGGTGGGCAGCTCCGTCCGGACCCGGAGCAGCAGCTCTTCATGACTGTGCGGCATCATTTGCACCTCCGTTCATATGAATTACTGTTCATATGATACATCGTTCATGTGTTCTTGTCAAGAGGGAAATGGAAAAAGTGGCCCGATATCCCTTGCGAGAGAGTCGAAACCTGGTATAATATAGACAATTGCGAAACGCGTTTCGCAATGGAAGACTCGGGCTTATCGCAGCGGCAATAGGCCGCTTTGGTCGGCGCGAGGCCTCGCTAAGCTCGGCTTAGGGAGTTTTTGAGGCAGCAAAGCTGCCTCAAAAACGCAATGTGTAGACAAACCCCAAAAGTGTCATTCCGAGGCCAGTGCTCACACTGG
>CAMNKQ010000156.1 GCA_946542465.1 uncultured Clostridia bacterium
TCTGCCAGGGCGCGTACATCCAGCGGCTTTTCGTTTGCCTCCTGCGCCATCAGCTGAGCGTGGCGGACCCGAACCACTACCGCCTGTGAGCGTCCCTTTTCGGCGCTTTTTGTCCCGCCTCACTTGCTGGGCGCCAGCCCAGCGGCGTTCGTTGGGCGCAAAAATCGCTCGAAAAATGCCAGCTCACAGGTGCTTCGCAGTTTTCGCGGAGCAGATTTGGGCTGAGGCTAGGCGCAGTCCGCAGGGAATACTCCTGTATTGCCAAGGGCTGGAACGAAGCATCAGCCCAAATCTGCCCGCGCAAACCGGCAGGGGTTCGAGCCCGCCACGCTCGCGCAGACCTTCGATCAGGAAGGCATTCATGGAGAGCGTCTGTGATTCGCTCTTTTCATGCAGCCATTCCCAGATCTCCCGGTCTGTCTTACGGTTGAGATTGAAGCGGAGAAGCAGATTCTTTTCTCCTTTCCCCATCATCACTTTTCACCGGCGTTCCGTTTTCAGGTTGTTCAGAGCCAGCAGCTCATAGCCCTTGGCCGTGGCGCAGATATCCTCGATATACTGCACACGACAGTTATCACCGTTCCAGAAGTGCTTGAGGATGCAGGCCCCGCCGCCCATGACGGTGAGCCGCATGATCTCGGGGTTAAACTCGTATTCCCGGAGCTTGGCAAGGATCGTGTCGGAATACTCCTCGGCAGCCTTGCGCATGACTGAGGTGTACTTTTTCGCCAGGTCTGCGTTCCCGCGACGTAGGAAGTCCTCGCACACGTCGTAAGGCATAGCAAAGCCGCTGACCGCCAGCAGCTCGTTGGACATGCGGATGATGCACTGCTCCACGCCCAGCTTGTCCGTGTAGCAGCGGCTGGACATCGGTTTGCCGTCTTTGATGAGCATGGTGTTCATCGTCCCGTTGCCGATATCCGCCAGAATGTTCAGGCCTTTGAAATCTCCCAGACGTTGCACCACTCCGGCGAAGCCCTGGGGAAAGACCTGCACATCGTCGATGCGGACCAGGTAATCCTGCCCATGATACCGGAACTCGATCAGTTCATTGCGCATGAGGTACTTGCGAAAGGCCTCCTTCTGTGCGCCGATCCACTGGATGGGAAGCCCCACCGCCAGCACGGCCTCACATTCCGTGATGTGCCGGAACTCCATCTCCCTGGCCAGAGCGGCTACAGTGAGGATGTAGTAATCCTCATCCTGGCTCTTGTCGCTGACGAAGCCCTTGTGCTCCTCTCCGACCACATAATACTTGCCCTCATAGAAGAGCGCGTCCGACGTCATGGCCGGCTCGCTGTCGTAGGCTTTGACGCCTGAGCGAAAGACCACATGCCGGCACTTGATGTTGCCGAAGCCGTGGTCGATCCCAATGATTTCTTTTCCGTTGAAGTTGTAATGTTCCATTCAGTTTTCCTCCTTCAGTTCTTGTTCTTTGATTCTGTCCAGCCGGTCTTCCAGCTGATCCATTTTGCCGTCGGCCAGAAGCCGATCTACCGCCCGGATGCGCTGCTCCAGTGTCCCGGCCGCCAGCACCGAAGCCAAGTAGTCCATGGACTCCAGCATCCGGCAAGCCTCCACATACCGGTCGTCCGGCTCGTCGTCCGGCGAGCGCGGCGCATACTTTCTCTGCCAGCGGATCAGCAGATTCAGGTATTCATCCAGCACCCGCTGGCATCGAAGCAGATCTGACCGGAAGCGGTTCAGGCTGCCGTCCGGCGGCGCGGTGGCCGGAACGTCCACGCCGAAATCCACCGCCAGCTTGCTGGCCGCTTCGTACGGCCGCAGATCGAACAACCGTCTGGTCAGTTCCACAACGTCCCCGCCCGCCCCGCAGCCAAAGCAATAAAAGTAGTCCTCGTTCAGCTTCAGGCTGGGCTTGTGGTCGTCGTGGAAGGGACAGCACACCATCCCCGCGTGATTGGCCTTCAGGCCGTAGCGCTCTGCCGCCAGGGGAACCGGTACAGCCTCCCGGACGGCTTCAAAAATGTTCTTCATAGAGTTCACCTCCTTTCTCCGCCCTCGAAAAGTGAGAGCTGTTATTTAAAAACGAAAAACGGTCCAACCCATCGATTTGGGTTGGGCCGCAAACTATAACTGCCGCGCCACTTTGAACCGTGAGAGGCAAAAAGTGAGAGCAGTTATTTAAGAAGGAAAACCACCCCGAAGGGAGGCTGTGACGATGAAACTGCAGCAATACAGCATCTTTCAGATCTCCGCGCGGACGATCCTGAATCTCGCGCAGAAGACGAAGGACAGCTGGCGCTTCTATTTCGACACCAATGACGAGACCAATCAGAGCGCGATCACAAAGACAATGCAGGATGATTGCGCCATGTTCCATCAGCTTTTGCCGCTGACGGATGTTCCCGGCGAGCCCCAGGTTCCGGATGAGGAAAAGCTGCAGAGCTTCCTGGTTTATCTCGACTTCACCGGGATTTTCGACCGACGGCCGGTCGGGCGGGTGAAGGAACTGCAGGAGATGGCGGAGCTTCTCTTTCACCCGGAGGGGATCGAGTTCGTCTTTTATCGCGGGCCGGTCCGTTTCGTGGCCTTCGAGCGTTCGGCCAGCATGAGCCGTAATAACAAGCTCGCCTTCATCCGCGCCGATCTCTACGATGCCATGTGGGAGCGCA
>CAMNKQ010000157.1 GCA_946542465.1 uncultured Clostridia bacterium
ACGCGGATGTCCTTGGCCATGGCCATGAGCATCTTGCGCAGGTTCTCCATCTGCTCGTCTTCCTTGCTGGTGTACTGCACGCGCGTCAGCTTGGTGACACCCTCGACGATGTCCGCCACCGCGTCGCCGAAATCCCGGGCGATGTCCGCATGGGTCAGCGTCGTATCCTCAATCACGTCGTGCAGCAGGGCGGCCACAATGGAGTCCTCATCCAGCCCCATGTCCACGGAGATGTCGGCTGCGGCCACACAGTGGGTCACATAGGGGGAGCCATCCTTGCGCTTTTGCCCCTCGTGAGCGGCGCGGGCCATCTCGTAGGCCGCGCGGATGCGCTTGAGATCGAAGTCGTGTCCGGTGGCCGCGATTTTCTTCTCCAGATCGGAGTACATCTGGTCCGGGTCGAGAAGGATATGCTGCGGTCTGTTCTCTTCCATTCGGATGTCCTCCTTTCTCAACTGAGCTCCCAGGTGTGCAGCGCCTGGAGCAGACCCGTGGCTTCCAGATCCACTTTGTTCTCCAAAACAGCGCTTTTTGCGCCGTAGATGTTTCCGTTTTCACTCTGCAGGAGCCCGGCCTCCAGCCAGGTCATCAGGCAGAGGCAATAGCGCTCCGGCTCCATATCGCTCGGGCAGAGCCGAAGGATTTCCTCGGCGGTATCCGGAAGAGAGATCCGACCGCGGAAGGTGCGCCAGAGCCGGATAAAGTCGCCGCGATCCGGGCAGTAGTCCGCGGCGGCCCAGCGGATCTGCGTATCACCGTCCAGGATCCGACGGCAGAGCTCCGACGGATCGTGGAGCCGTACGGCGCTGAGCAGCAGCTGTACGGAGACATGTCCGCGGAATTCGTTGATCTGCGGGCTGAAGGCCACATCCACCCGGTCGAGAGCGCGGATGCCCAACTCCTCACCGGTGTGGCCGAAGAAGATGCCCTCCAGCAGCTTGTGCCCGAGGCGAAGACGCACCCGCCAGTGCCGGCCGTTGCCCACGGTGTCGGCGCTCTCCAGCAGCACGTTCGACAGGCAGAAGACGGGCTTGGGATTGGCATTGCCGTAGGGTTCCAGCCGTTCCAGCTCCCGGACGTTTGCGATGCTGAGCAGATTCGGATCCCGCAGCAGCAGATCACAGGCGACCTCGGGCTGCGCAACGGGTTTGTTTTCCTCGTAATAGGCGGCGAGAGCCGCCCGGAAATCCGCCAGCTTGTCGCTGCGGATGTTGAGACCGGCGGCGAGGGCATGGCCCCCAAAACCGATCAGATGTTCGGAGCAGGCGGAGAGCGCCTCAAAGAGATTGAAGCCGCCGTAGCTGCGGCAGGAGCCCTTGCCCTGCTCGCCGTTGAGGCAGATCATGATCGCCGGAAGAGAAAACTGTTCTGCCAGCCGGGAAGCGGCAATGCCGATGACGCCCTGGTGCCAGCGGTCACTGGCCAGCACGATGGGGGCGGTGGGCGTCTGGCCCTGCAGCATCTCCTGCGCCTCCTGCCAGATCTCGGTCTCGATGTTCTGGCGCTCGCGGTTGAGAGCGCAGAGCTCGGCGGCCAGGGCGGAGGCCTGCTGCGCCTCGGTGCACATGAGCAGCTCCGCGGCTTTTCCCGCCTGTCCGAGACGGCCGGCGGCGTTGAGGCGCGGGGCCAGGCTGAAGCCGATGGCGGAGGCGGAGAGCCGCTGGGGATCGACGCCGGCCTCCCGGATCATAGCGGCAAAGCCGGGCAAGGGATCGTGTGCCAGCTTGTCCAGACCGCGCTGAACCAGATAGCGGTTCTCCCCGATCAGGGGCATGACGTCGGCGATCGTGCCAACGGCCACCAGATCGGCATAGCGCTCCAGCATGGCCGGCCCGTCACCTTCCACCGCACTGACCAGTTTCAGGGCAACGCCCACACCGGCCAGATAGGGATTGGGATAGCAGTCACCGGGCTGTTTGCAGTCCACCACGGCCACCGCATCGGGCAGCTCGCCCTCCTTGCACTCATGGTGGTCCGTGATGAGCACATCCATGCCCAGCTCCCGGCCGTGCTCGCTCTCCTCCACGGCGGTGATCCCGCAGTCCACGCTGATGAGCAGGCTCACGCCCTCCTCCCGGAGAGCATCCAGCGCGCTGCAGTTGAGGCCGTAGCCCTCTTCGTTCCGGTCGGGGATATAGGGATGGCAGGTCAGCCCTTTGCCGCGCAGATAGTCCGTCACCAGGCAGGTGGCGGTAATGCCGTCCACATCGTAGTCGCCATAGACGGCGACTGTCTCCCCACGGGCGATGGCCTGCCGCACGCGGGCACAGGCCACGTCCATCCCCAGCATCTGCATCGGATCGTGCAGCAGCTCCGGCCCACCCTCCAGCAGGGCCTTGGCCTCCCGGGGATTGGACACGCCCCGCAGCGACAACACCGCCGCCAGCAGGGGGCCATAACCGGCCCGAGTCAGCGATTCCGGAACAAAGGGACGGGAATATGGGATTTTCCATTCCTTTGACTTCATTTCTCTCTCTGAATCCTTAACTACTTTATTTTATAATATACTATATTATCAAAAGCGGGCAGGCAATTCAAGAGCCAGAGGGGAAAAAGTGGCGATCTTCCC
>CAMNKQ010000158.1 GCA_946542465.1 uncultured Clostridia bacterium
GCCACCGACTCGCCCTCCAGGAGTTTGCCCGGGACGACGATGTGCTCGGGCGGCGTAGTGCGGGGGTTTTCAATTCTCCGGATCAGCATCGCCGCGGCAAGCCGTCCCAGCTCATCGGTATTCTGGGCCCAGGTTGTGAGCCGCGGGCTGACCATTTTTGCCATATCCGTTCCGTCATAGCCGACGATGGAAACATCCTCCGGAATGCGCAGGCCCGCCTCGCGAATGGCGTTGATGCCGCCGATATAGGAATAGTCATCCGAGAAGAAAATACAGCTGGGCCGCTCCGGCAAGGCAAGCAGCTTCTTTGTCGCCGCATGGCAGCTGATCGGTTCATGGTAATGACAGGAGCCGATGTATTCATCCGGGATTGAAAGATCCAGTTCCTCACAGGCGCGATAGAAGCCGGTCAGCCGGCTCTCGGTGACCGCCGTGTCGTCCCCGTGGATATAGGCGATGCGGCGGTGCCCTCTCTCATAGACATAGCGCACCAGCGACTCCATCCCGTTCAGGTTGTCGGACAGGACCGCCGCGCGGTTGTTGAACGCGTGGTCGAGCGTGACCACCGGGATGTCGGAATAGACAAGCTCCTGCACCAGGGGATCCTGAAATTCCACACAGATGATTGCCACCCCATCCACGCCCCGGTAGCGGGCATGCTGCAGGAAGCTGGTATTCCGATGCCCGACATTGCTGTTGATGAAGGTGATGTCGTAGCCGCAGCGCTCCGCCTCGATGCGGAAGCTGTTGAGCGTCGCCGCGAAATACTCATGGGTGAGGCCGCTGTTCTGCAGGTCGACAAACAGGATGCCCAGATTATAGGTCCGCTTGGTCTTGAGCGCCCGGGCCGAGGCGTTGGTCAGATAGCCCATCTCGTCCGCCACGCGCTGGATGCGCTCCCGCGTCTCCTCGCTGATGTCCTGCTGGTCGTTCAGGGCCTTGCTCACCGTGGCGACAGAGACACCGCATTTGCGGGCGATGTCTTTCATGGAAACCACGGGGACCAGCTCCTTACTTAATCGTTTTCGTTGGTTCAAATGTAGCCTATTTCTCCGAAAATTGCAAGCCTTTGATTGAAAAAGTTTTTAATTTTAAAAAAGTTTGTCTGCTTTCCACAGAACAGGCCCTGCGTTTTTGTCTGTTTTGACGGAAAAGGCGAGACACAAAGCGCCACTTTCGCCCCTCTCCCGAACGTAGTTTTGCAAATTGCCCAAAAAATCCCATAGTTCAGGAAAAAGATATTGCATTTTTTAGCAACTTGCTGTAGAGTGAAAGCATCCATTCATTCCTTAAACGTTTACGAGGAGGGCTGCTCATGCAGTACGGCCATTTCGACGACCGGCGGCGGGAATATGTGATCACCACGCCGCAGACACCCCTGCCCTGGATCAACTACCTGGGTAGCGAGGATTTTTTTACGCTCTGCTCCAACACCGCCGGCGGCTACAGTTTCTATAAGGACGCCCGGCTTCGGCGCCTGACGCGCTACCGCTATAACAACTGCCCTCTGGATTCCGAGGGCTTTCACCTCTACATCCGGGAGGGGGATCTGGTCTGGAATCCCGGCTGGCAGCCCTGCCAGACAGCGCTTGACAGCTACTCCTGCCGCCACGGCCTGGGTTATACGGTCATCGAGGGCTGCAAAAACGGCCTGCGCGTCTCCCAGGAGCTCTTTGTCCCCAAAGGCGACACCTGCCTGCTGATGCGGGTGCGGCTCCATAACGAGAGCGCGGAGCCGAAAAGCCTGCAGCTCTTCCCCTTCCTGGAGTTCTGCCTCTGGGACGCGATGGACGACGGCTCCAACTACCAGCGCAACTACTCCACCGGCGAGGTGGAGGCGGACGCCCGGGCCATCTACCACAAGACCGAGTACCGCGAGCGCCGCAACCACTATGCCGTGTTCTGGGCCAACCGGGACGCCGACGGCTTCGACACCAGCCGGGACGCCTTTATCGGCGTCTACGGCAGTCCGGCCCGGCCCCAGGCGGTGCTTAAGGGTGGATGTACCGGCAGCGTGGCCCACGGCTGGCAGCCGGTGGCCGCGCAGCAGTTCAACCTGACGCTGGAGCCCGGCGCGAGCGACAGCCTGATCTTCGGCCTGGGCTACATTGAAAACCCCGAGGAGGAGAAATGGGCCGCCCCCGGGCGCATCAACCGCAGCCGGGCCGAGGCCATGATGGCCCGCTATGCCGACGACGCCGCCTTTGACGCCGCCCGGGCCGCCCTGGACGCGGGCTGGGAGCGGCTTCTCTCCCACTACCAGGTCGAAAGCGGCGAGGAGAAGCTGGACCGCATGGTCAACATCTGGAACCAGTACCAGTGCATGGTCACCTTCAACATGAGCCGCTCGGCCAGCTACTATGAGAGCGGCATGGGCCGCGGCATGGGCTTCCGGGACTCCTGCCAGGATCTGCTGGGCTTTGTGCACATGATCCCGGAGCGCGCCCGGGAGCGCATCCTCGACATCGCCGCCACCCAGTTCCCCGACGGCAGCGCCTATCACCAGTACCAGCCCC
>CAMNKQ010000159.1 GCA_946542465.1 uncultured Clostridia bacterium
TTGTTGAAGCTGAACACGGGCACCTTGACGTAGTAGCGCTTCTTTTCCTCGGGATAAAGGTCAAAATATCCCTGCTCCTTGAGGCTCTTTCCCAGGATGACCTCGGTAGCGATGTCCGCCAGGGAATAGCCCGTGGCCTTGCTCAGGAAGGGCACGGTGCGGCTGGAGCGCGGGTTGACCTCGATGACGAACACGTTCTCCTGTTCGTCCACGATGAACTGGATGTTGTACAGGCCCACGATGCCGATGCCCAGGCCCAGCTTTTTGGCGTACTGCAGGATGATGCCCTTCACCCGGTTGCTGATGCTGAAGGCGGGATAGACGGAGATGCTGTCGCCGCTGTGGATACCGGTGCGCTCCACCAGCTCCATGATGCCCGGCACGAAGACGTCCCGGCCGTCGCAGATGGCGTCCACCTCGACTTCCTTGCCGCGGATGTATTTATCCACCAGCACGGGCTTGTCCGCGTCGATCTCCACCGCTGTTTTCAGGTAGTGGCGCAGCTGCTCCTCGCTGCCAACGATCTCCATGGCCCGGCCGCCCAGCACGAAGCTGGGGCGCACCAGCACCGGATAGCCGATCTCCGCCGCGGCGGCCACGCCGTCCTCGATGCGGGTCACCGCCCGGCCCTGGGGCTGTGGGATGTTCAGGCTGACCAGGATCTTTTCAAAGGCGTCCCGGTTTTCGGCCCGCTCGATGGCCGCGCAGTCCGTGCCGATGATCCTGACGCCGCGCTCCATCAGCGGCTGGGCCAGGTTGATGGCCGTCTGCCCGCCCAGGGAGGCGATGACACCCTCGGGCTTTTCAAAGTCGATGATGGCCATCACGTCTTCCGGGGTCAGGGGCTCAAAGTAGAGCTTGTCCGCGGTGGTATAGTCGGTGGAGACGGTCTCGGGGTTGTTGTTGATGATGATGGCCTCGTAGCCCGCCCGGCGGATGGTCTGCACCGCGTGCACGGTGCTGTAGTCAAACTCGACGCCCTGGCCGATGCGGATGGGACCGGCTCCCAGCACCACTATTTTCTTTTTATCCGTCAAGATGGAATCGTTCTGCCCGCTGTAGCTGGAGTAGAGGTAAGCGATGTATTTGCCCGTGTGCAGGGTGTCCACCATGCGGAACACCGGGACGATGCCGTTTGCTTTGCGCAGGGCGTACACTTCCGTATCCTTCTGCCCCCACAGCCGGCCGATCTCTTCGTCTCCAAAGCCCATGACCTTCGCTTCCCGCAGGACGGAAACGTCCCCCGGGGCGGCGCGCAGGCGCTTTTCCATCTGGGTGATTTTGAGAAGGCTGTTTAAAAACAGCTCCGTGATCATCGTCTTTTCATGCAGGGTTTCGACGCTCTCGCCCCGGCGCAGCAGCTCCGTCACCGCGTAGAGGGTATCGGCCCTGAATTCCGTCACATACTGGAGAAGCTCTTCCGTCGGCAGATGGTCGAACTTCGCTTGGTGCAGGTGGCACACGCCGGTCTCCAGGCTGCGCACGCTCTTGAGCATGCACTCCTCCAGCGTGCTGCCGATGCCCATGACCTCGCCGGTCGCTTTCATCTGGGTGCCCAGCTGGTTGCTGGCGGAGGTGAACTTGTCGAAGGGGAAGCGCGGGAACTTCGCCACGATATAATTCAGGCTCGGCTCCATGGCGGCGTTGCCGCCCGCCACGGGGATCTCCTCCAGCGTCATGCCCATGGCGACCTTGGCCGTGACCCGGGCGATCGGATAGCCGCTGGCCTTGCTGGCCAGGGCGGAGGAGCGGCTGACGCGGGGGTTGACCTCGATCAGATAATATTTGCTGGAGCAGGGATCCAGGGCGAACTGCACGTTGCAGCCCCCTTCGATTTTCAGCTCCCGGATGATGCGGATCGCGCTGTCGTTAAGCATCTTGAGGTCGTGATCGCTCAGGCTCAGAATGGGCGCCACCACCACGCTGTCGCCGGTATGAACGCCCACCGGGTCCACGTTTTCCATGCCGCAGACGGTGATGGCGTGGTCGGCGCTGTCCCGCATGACCTCGAACTCGATTTCCTTGTAGCCCCGCACGCTCTTTTCCACCAGCACCTGATGGACGGGGCTCAGGCGGAAGGCGTTGGTGCCGATCTCGACCAGCTCTTCCTCGTCGTTGGCAAAGCCGCCGCCGGTGCCCCCCAGGGTAAAGGCCGGGCGCAGCACCACCGGATAGCCGATCTCCAGGGCGGCCTTCTTCGCCTGCTCCAGGTCATAGGTGATCTCGCTGGGGATGACCGGCTCGCCGATGCTCTCGCACATTTCCTTGAACAGCTCCCGGTCCTCGGCCCGCTCGATGCTCTGGCTGGGGGTGCCCAGCAGCTCTACCCCGCATTCCCGGAGCACGCCCTTTTTTTCCAGCTGCACGGCCAGATTCAGGCCGGTCTGCCCGCCGATGCCGGGCACGATGGCGTCCGGCCGCTCGTAGCGGAGGATCTTGGCGATGTACTCCAGCGTCAGCGGCTCCATGTAGACCTTGTCCGCGATGGAGGTATCCGTCATGATGGTGGCGGGGT